>JAFYLG010000128.1 GCA_017537225.1 Lachnospiraceae bacterium | reverse complement strand
CGCCACTGTACTTTTGCACCAGAGACAGCTGTGTGACAGGGAGATACAACTTGCCGGTGTCGGCATATTCTATTTTAATGTAGTCCTTGACTACCTTATCTACTTCTACTTTTTCGATGCCTCGGTAGATACCCAGGCCGTGGTTCTCGTGAACTACATAGTCGCCCACGGACAGCTCCGTAAAGCTATGGATCTTCTGGCCCTCGTAGCGGGTCTTTTTGCGGCGCTTACGCACTTCTTTGCCGAAGATCTCACTCTCCGTAATGACCACATATTTGATCAGGGGATACTCAAAACCACGGTGAAGACTGCCGTAAGCTACGCAGATCTCACCGGGCATCACAGGACGATCTTCGTCCTCGTCGCTGCGATAGTAAGCCCGTAGATCATACTCTCTTAAATCGCCAGCCAGACGAGAGGCACGGGTACGGCTGGCGCACATCAGCACCACCTTATAGCCATTTCTCTTCCAGGACTTCAGATCCTGGATCAATGTGTCAAAGCTATTCTGATAGGAGTTGGCATTCTGCACCATAAAGGTGTAACGCTTCTTCACGGACAGTTCTCTCACTGCCTGATCCAGCGCTGACAGACACAGCGTCCGTCCTCGTTCCAGAGCACCAAAGATGGCCTCCGCCGGGAACAGATCCATGACCGTATCCTCTTCCTCGTTGCCCCAGACACCGCCGCCCAGGGTCAGACCCTTTTCCAGTCGGTTGGTCATGCTCTCACGAAACTCAGTCTCAGTGATCTGGGCTTTTTCCGCCAGACGGGAAGGCTCGTCCAGATAGATATCCGTATCCTCCTTAGGGAAATAATCCAGGAAAGACACAGTGCCATCCAAGGCAGTAATGCTGTCGGTGGCCGGATATACAGTCACTTCTTCCAGATTTTCAATGGAGCGCTGGCTCTCCGGGTCAAAGGAGCGGATAGAATCCACTTCATCACCAAAGAACTCCATACGTACCGGCAGTTCCTCCGTCAGGGAGAAAATGTCCACGATACCACCTCGCATAGAAAACTGACCGGCATTGTCCACCTGGGCCACTCGCTCATAGCCCATGCGAGTCAGATCCTTGGCCAGCTCATCGCTGTCCACCTCCTGACCCACCTCTATGATCAGCGTCCGCTGTACCATATCTTCCATGGGCTGCAGATGATCCATGAGACCATCGATGGTGGTAACTACAGTCAGGTGAGGGAGCTTCCCTGCAGGCTGTCCCGGACGCATGGCCGCCATCTTAGTCTCCTTCACCTTCTCCCGATACTCTGCCAGCTGGCGCACTACCGACAGACGAGCCTTGGCAGTGACACTGCCCTGGACATCGGCAGCGTAGAACAGCATGTCCTTGGCAGGATAAAGCCACACATTCTCTGCAAAAAGGGCCAGATCCTCGGACAGCTCCTTGGCTCTTTTTTCGCTGTAGGTCACCACCAAATGGCAGCCACAGCCCACCTGGTCCATCAACGCTCCCAGCAAGTGAGCTTTCTGAGACTCCAAGCAGCCACCGACCTGTAACGGTCCGCGGCTTTTTTGCATGCTGGTTTTCAGTTCATCGTACTCCACCAAATGCTGGAGGGGTTCCCGGAAAATATGTTTCATGAGGTTCTCCTTTCTGTGCCGGAAGGGATATACACTCGGAGTTTCATCGCATTGACAACACTATCTCCGCTATCTTTGCTTATGTCTGCCCTTGCTTACTGCTGTCTTTGCTTACTGCTGGCTTTGCTTACTTCTGCCCTTCGCCCTCTTCTTTAGGCTGTGCAGGTTTTTTTACTTTATTATACTTGTTCATGGAAGCCTGAACGCCATCGGTGATCAGCAGTTCCACAGCATCGGCAGCATCCTTAATACTGTCCTTCAGCACATCCATCTCTGCCTTGGTAAAATGGCTCAGTACATAATCCGCTAGATCCATGCGGTCAGGTTTGGCACCGATGCCTACACGGACACGGGGATAATCCTGAGTCCCCAGGTGAGAAATGATACTCTTCATACCATTGTGGCCGCCGGCGCTGCCTTTAGCGCGGATGCGCACGGCTCCCACGTCCAGACTGATATCATCGTAGATCACGATGACCTGATCCGGATCCAGCTTATAAAAATCAGCGGCAGCGCGGATGCTCTCACCGCTTAAGTTCATGTAGGTCTGAGGTTTTAACAGGATGACCTTTTCGCCACCGATGTAACCACTTCCCACAAAACCTAAAAACTTGCGGGTGGTCACATCACAGCGCAGACGATCTGCCAGACAGTCGATGGTCATAAAGCCCACATTGTGGCGGGTGGTCTCATATTCTTTGCCCGGATTTCCCAGGCCTGCGATCAAATACATCTTTGATTTCCTCCATATTTTGACCCTAGCATCATATTTTTACACGACGATGCGGCGGATAAAATTTATCCGCCTGGGGTTTTTACTGTAGATATAGTGAGAATTTCTTTTGTTTCCTCTCACATTGTGGGATTATCATAGCAAGATTTCAGGGAAATGTAAAGGTAGTAGCAGTATAAAAACAGGATAAAAAAGAGGATACCCCACTGTATTTTCAATGGGAAATATCCTCTTTTATGCATTACCTCTATCTACATTTTACTGTGCATTCCGCTCTGCCATCTTGAGGGCTGTCACGATGGGCACGATCAACAGTCCACAGCAGAAATTGCTGATACCGTGGGTGATATCAAAGGGCAGCCCTGCCACGATCCAGGCCACCATTCCCTCAAAACTCAATCCAAATAGCAGGGCCTGCATCGGCGCATACAGCACACCGTAGAGAAAACCATGAGCTGCGCAGACGCACATATACACCACCGGACGCAGCTTAGCGCCCCTGGTCTTTCCCTCCGTAAACCGACGAGGGATCAGCATGACTATCCCCCATAACACGGTCCAGATGTACAGATAGGGAAGCCACCAGTTGGCAAAGCCATGCAGAAATCCCGTCAAAAACACAAACACGTAGATGGGATACAGGGCTTTTTTACGATATACAATCGTGATGGCCGTGATCAACGTACCGATCAGATGAATGTTTGGAAAAGCATCCATCAAAATCTTGGAAGCATACATCAGCGCTCCCAGCATGCCGAAGATAGCGATCTCCCGGACACTGAGACTACTTTTCTGCCGTTGCTTATGTCCTCCATCCCAGTTTTCTCTCCTATGATCGGTCATGCCTTCTCCACCTTAAAGGCATAGCTTCGACCAGCCTCGATCTCGGTCACATCTACGCCGGACATAGCATACTCCCCATCGATATAGAAGGCCCAGTACACACCGTCCTTGTCATAATCAGCGCGGATTCCATTTACTACTGTCACATAAAGACCATAGGCACCTTCTTCACCCTCCAGCAAGCCAAGCTCCTGTAAGGCTTCGCCCACGATGGTCTGATTGGTGTGGATCTCGTAAGCGGTCTCCTTGCCATCTTGATCAAAGACCGAGAAGATAAACACATTCTCGCCTTCACCCAGTACAGGTACTGCGCCACCGGGCTGGATGGCCGGAGCAGATGTCTGAGGGTTTTCCTGGTTCTTGTTGTCGCTGCAACCTGTCATAACCAGCGCCATAGCCGCAATCAGCACGGTACAAAGGATGAGAGACAACGCTTTAGTCACGTTTGTCTTTTTCATAATTTGTACTCCTTATAAAATTATTTCCCTGACGACCGGCACTCGCAGTCACTGCTCCAGGGATCTTATCGTTCAAATGTTTCGACTCAGTGCATCGATCGCGCGCCTTCTCGGATCACTCCAATGGCATGTCCCCGCATTGCGGCTGCGGGCCAGCACGATGACGTTTACGCACCTCACGGCGACGGGCTCGTACAGGATTCTCACCTGTTTCCTTGAACGATAAAAACAGTATATCACAGGAAGATATGCGGTGCAATCAAGAAAATTTCCGTGACTTCCCATGCAAAAAGAAGGAGCCCCCACAGGGAGCTCCCTCTCATATTACTCTATTCTCCTAAAATCACAAATGGTCGATCAGCCCTCCAGAGCCTCTTCTTCCAGCAGTGCGGCCTCGTACTTAGCCAGGATGATGTTCTGGATCTTGTCACGGGTATCGGAGTTGATGGGATGAGCGATATCTCTGTACTCGCCATCCGCTGCCTTGCGGCTGGGCATAGCGATGAATACGCCCTTCTCGCCCTCGATCACCTTGATATCATGAACAACAAACTCATTGTCCAGAGTGATGGATACGATCGCCTTCATCTTGCCTTCTTTGGTCACTTTTCTTACTCTTACGTCTGTGATCTGCATGTGTTTTTCCCCCAATGTGATTTTCTGTCGTGTATCTAGCGATAGAGCCGGATCTTACATTCCGAACCATCCGGCTCGTATAGCTCATTTGTGTGTGAAGCCTCTGCGCTGACGGATCTGCCGACTGCGCTGTCCCCATGGCTTCGTTTATTCGGTCAGGTCTCTGTCGGTAACTACACGGATCTTATCCGGTGTACCGATAAACTTGGAGCCTGCCTTGATGGTATTATGACTCTCTACGATGCAGTATTCGATGACACAGTCCTCGCCGATGGCCACATCGTTTAAGATCACGGAATTCTTAACCGTAGCACCCTTTCCTACAAAGACCTCCTTAAACAGTACGGAAGATTCTACCGTACCATTTAAGATGGCTCCGCTGGCGATCAGACTGCCGCGGATGTTGCTGCCGGGATTGTACTTGGCCGGAGGATTGTCATCCACCTTGGAATATACATCCGGGTACTGGTGGAAGAAATAATCTCTCACCTCAGGCTTTAAGAAGTCCATATTGGTCTGATAATAAGCACCTACACTGCCGATGGTACCCCAGTAGGTATCCATCTGATAGGAGTAGATCTTCTTCAGATTCTTATAACGGATCAGGATATCACGCACAAAGTCGTAGCGATCTTCCTCAGCGCACTGCTCTAACAGCTCGATGAGCAGTCTGCGGCGCATCACATAGATACCCAGACTGGCTACATCGGAGGTGGCTACCATGGGCTTTTCATCGATGTCGGTGACACGACCATCCTCGTCGGTCTTCACCAGACCGAAGCGGCGCAGGTCGGTGCCCTCAGGCATCTTTTTGCATACCATAGTGATGTCTGCATTCTTGGCGATGTGATATTCCAGCACATCGTTGTAATCCATCTTGTAAACACAGTCACCGCTGGCGATCACTACGTAGGGCTCGTGGGCTTCCTTCAGGTAGCGGATGTTCTGTACCATGGAGTCTGCCGTCCCCCGATACCAGTTGGCATTGGTAGGAGTGATGCTGGGTGTAAATACGATGAGGCCGCCCTGCTTGCGTCCGAAGTTCCACCACTTGGAGGAGATCAGATGCTCATTTAAAGACAGGGAATTGTACTGAGTAATTACAGCCACTCTCTTGACCTGGGAGTTAGTCATATTGCTGAGGGCAAAGTCGATGGCCCGGTAGCTGCCTGCCACAGGCATGGCCGGCAGTGCTCTCTTCTGGGTCAGCTCGCCCATTCTCTTATTGTTACCGCCTGCTAAGATAATACCGATCGCTCTCACAGAATACCACCTGCCTTTACTATGTACTCGCCGCCCTCCAGCAGACCACCGGGATAATCGTCAGCCTCCGTAATGCCGGAAATGGCAGTATTCTTGCCAATAGATACGCCGTCGGGAACGTAAGATTTCTCACCGATGGTGACCAGATCCGCATTGTATACCTTGGGATCCAACTTGCTGGGTGCCATCTCGCCTACGCCGATCTTGACATTGGCACCGATCTGTGTGCCATCAGCAATAATAGCCTTGTCGATCACGGTGCCCTCACCGATGATAACATCCTGCATGATGATGGAATTGCGGATCACCGCACCCTTGCCGATGGTAACACCACTGCCGATGACAGAGTTATATACATCGCCGTAAACGCTGGTGCCCTCACCGATGATACTGCGCTCGATGGTAGACTCCATGGAGATAAACTGAGGAGGCAGGATATCGCTCTTGGTGTAGATCTTCCAGTGCTTTTCGTACAGATTGAACACAGGCACCAGATCGATCAGCTCCATATTCGCCTCCCAGTAGGAGGTCAGAGTTCCTACATCCTTCCAGTAACCGTTAAACTCATAGGCAAACAGATTCTTGCCATTCTGGAAGCAGTAAGGGATCACGTGCTTACCAAAGTCACAGTTGGGCTGCTCGGCCAGCGTCAGCAATGCATGACGCAGCACGGGCCAGCTGAAAATGTAGATGCCCATAGATGCCAGATTACTGCTTGGATTGGCCGGTTTTTCCTGGAACTCGGTGATGCGGTGCTGATCATCCGTCACCAAAATACCAAAGCGGTGAGCCTCCTCCATGGGAACAGGCATGGCGGCGATGGTCAGATCCGCATTGTTAGCCTTATGATACTCTAACATCACCTCATAATCCATCTTGTAGATGTGGTCACCGGACAGGATCAGCACATACTCAGGATTATAGGTGTCGATATAATTGATATTCTGATAGATGGCATTGGCAGTACCGGTGTACCATTCACTGTTGCGGCTCTTCTCATAGGGAGGGAGCACGGTCACACCACCGATGTTGCGGTCCAGATCCCACGGGATACCGATACCGATGTGGGTGTTTAATTTCAGTGGCTGATACTGGGTCAATACACCCACGGTATCGATGCCGGAGTTGATGCAGTTGCTCAGCGGAAAGTCAATGATGCGGTATTTACCACCAAAGGCTACTGCCGGTTTTGCCACTTTAGCCGTCAGCACACCCAGGCGGCTGCCTTGTCCGCCGGCCAACAGCATGGCGATCATTTCTTTCTTAATCATGTAGTTCACCCCTTGCCGTCATTATTATGTCCCCCAAATATCCCCAATCGAACAATGCAGGACAAGAATCTTTATAGTCTCTCTCCCAGTATATCACACCATTTAGAATAAGTGAACAAAAAAATCGTTTTTTTAGAAAAATATTTATACATTTTTCCATGCAACTTCGGTTGTCCAAGTTTTAAAAATCGTTTATAATAGAAAGATACCAGGGTCAAAAACTCAGGAATGTCCATGTTTTCGTGGGTATTCCTGAGTTTGGGACCCCGCCAAGCAATAATACATTATCTGGCCATACACCATGGCCAAAGGAGGCTTCCTTATGAACGTGATCGACATTCGCGAAATCTATCGCAACAAAGAGACGTATCTGAACCAGACCGTCGAAGTGGGCGGCTGGGTACGCAGTAACCGCGCCGGCAAGAACTTCGGTTTCCTGGTAGTCAGCGACGGTACTTTTTTTGAGACCCTGCAGGTCGTATATCATGATACCCAGGAAAACTTTGCCCAGATCAGCAAGCTGAACGTAGGCGCTGCTGTCATCGTAAAGGGTACTCTGGTTCCCACTCCCGAGGCTAAGCAGCCTTT
>JAFYLG010000127.1 GCA_017537225.1 Lachnospiraceae bacterium | reverse complement strand
CCTGGCTGCTGCTTTCGCTTCCTGTGGTGTGGCTATCGGTCTGGCTCTGCAGGGCAGTCTGGCCAACTTTGCCGGTGGTATCCTGATCCTGCTGATGAAGCCCTTTGTGGTAGGTGATTACGTAGTGGCTTGTGGTCTGGAAGGCGTAGTGAAGGAGATCGGTCTGGTATACACCAAACTGACTACCACTGACAATCGTGAGGTGCTGATCCCCAACGGCAGTCTGGCTAACGGTACCATGGTGAATGTATCTGCTAACCCTACCCGCCGTGTAGATATCACTGTAGGTGTAAGCTACAGTGCTGATCTGAAGCTGGCTCAGAAGATTTTGCGTGAGCTGGGTGAGAAGGACGCTGCCCGTCTGTCTGATCAGGATGTAACTGTATTTGTCAGCGAACTGGGTGCCAGCTCTGTGAATCTGGGCCTGCGTGTTTGGGTAGATGCAGCCAACTACTGGGATGCCAAGTGGAGACTGACTGAGAATATCAAGGCTGAGTTTGACAAGGCTGGTATTGAGATTCCCTTCAATCAGCTGGATGTACACATGAAGTAAAGAGATTTGGAAGAATTTCCAAATAGATAGTTTCATAGTGACAAGGCATAGAAGTGCTGAACCTTGGGAAAAGAAATTCCAGGGATCAGCACTTTTTGTATATAGAATGATAATATGGCTATAACAAAAGCACCAGGCACTGACTTGCAAAAAGTCAATGACTGGTGCTTCTGTTTCAAAGAAAGAAAAGGTGGACACACGGAATTTTTAGATTCCGTTGGAAAGACGATGATGCAAAGTGCGCTTATAGAATTGCAGTAGCAAAGTTTCCAGAAGCTCTCGGAGACGTTCTTTATTGCCGGATCTCAACACTTTAAGTAACAGAGGATCTTCCAGTAAAAGGCTGCTGATCTCGCTCATGATCTGGGCACAAATCTCGCTGCTGGAATTGTCAGGGATCAGCATGACGATGGCACCTAACAGAGGGCGTCCGACTTCATACATAGGTGGTTCCAGCTGCACATACCCAAAACAGGGATGCTTGATCCAAGGAGTCTTGCCGTGGAGCAAAAGCGCCTGGAATGGTTCGATGTAAGTGTCGCCAATACGATTACGGTTATGAAAAACTTCGGCCAGGGCCTCCTGAATGGAGGGGATATCGGTAAAAAGTTTAGAAGCCTCGTCAATCAAGTCATCTCTCTGAAATACCAGAGAAGCACGACGGAGAGAAATTCCATCCAGCAAAGCATAGATTTCATTGCCCAAAGCACCGATAAAATCCACGTCATTTTTTGTCAATGGCTGAGAGGGAATATCTTTTTGGGAGGGTGTTTCCTTCTTTTGTTGGATCACTGAGTCAATAGCAGTACCCAATAACATCTTATCCTGTAAGCTCAACACAGGACTGACACGTAAAACAGGGTAATCCAGGCTTAAATCTACAGTAGAAATGACCAGGTCAACACCATCACGACGTAACTTTGCCGGATCCAGCTGGAACGCTGAAAAGGTACCTTGAATATCCAGATTGGGATATTCTCTCTGCAGACCCGCAGATAAAAGGCGGGAAGTTCCAATGCCTGTAGGGCAAACGATGATCACGGAGATGCGGTGCATCTGCGTGCGACGTCGTTCAATGGAAGCACCAAAGTGCATAGCCAAAAAGCCGATCTCTGAGGGTGGAACTTTTTTTAGGGAGAGAAGCTCGCATAAGACCTGCGCTCCTTGTTCGCTGGCTTCATAGATATGAGGGTATTCTGTACGAAGATAATCCAACTGGGGATTGTCTACGGGAATACCTGCACGTAAGCGACCAATGGTAGGCTGGATGTGATTGCACAGATCATCGACCAGCACATCATCCTCACGAAACTCTACATTGAGATGTTGACTTACTATATCAATAATGGCCAGTACAGTTTGGCGAATATTGATGGCTCTGGCAGAATCAAATTCTTTAGGGGCGCCGGGCCAGATCCGTGCGCTGCTTAAATGCATGGTAATAAAACCGATCTCATCCGAAGGGATCTGTAAATGCAGGGCATCGCTCAGATAGGAAGCAATCCGTTCAGCGACTACATACTCGGGAAGAATAGCCAGCTTCTGTAGCTTTTCCGGATCCAGAGTGATAGCTTCACCGGTACGCAGACGTTGCAGAGCCAGAGCAAGATGGACAAAGAGTCCCATAAAACCACTGTCAGAGAAACGAAGTCCCAGCTGTTCTTCGCATTGTTCTAAAGCAATTTCAGCTTGTTCCATCACATCAGCATCCACGCCTTCGATAAAGTGACTGCGGATCGGTAGATCAGCCTGGCCGCCATTACGTAGAATGCCTAACAGCTGTTTTTCTGTCAGATACTCGCAGACGATAGAGGAAATAGCCAGTTGACGACCGGCTTTTGGTCCTTCAATGAAGATACCTAAACCGGGACGACGAGTTAGTTTGAGGTCATATTTGCTAAGCCAATGGGCCACATGATCCAAATCTGTGGAAAGAGTGCCATTGGAAACTTTTAGTTTTTTTGTAAAGTAATAGGCTTTGATCGGTTCTTCGGTGGCCAACAGTTCGCGAATCAAAAATTTCTGACGGGTATAACGATCCTGGCTGGTCAGACTGCTACTTTGTTGATCCAGCAACATTAAAAGATCCTGACGTCGCTCTGCAGATTCATCTAACAGGATGCCAGAACCGGGCTTTCGCACCAGATGAAAACCATGGATACGAAGCCATTTTTCAACATCCGTCAATTCACGTTGTACGGATCGACGGCTGATACCTAATTCATCGGAAACCACAGCAGCGGTAACCGGCTGTGTGCGAGGAAAACGAACCAAAATACGAATGATCTGGTCGCCGCGAGACGATAGCTGCAAGGTGGTTCCCCCTTTCGTGTAAAACTTGAGTTACCACATTAAAACGGTCGATTTCATATCAATGGAAAAACTGACCATGAGAGAGACAGATAACTCCTACCGTTCAGTATACAGGAAATGGAAAAGAAATTCAATTCGACAAGGGGAAAATACCCCTGGATTTTGCTAGGGATTTGTCGCTGGTATATGTTGCCAAAAGTGGGACAAGATCAAGTTGTACCCGACAAATGCGGATGATACAATGAAAGACAGAAGAGAAGCGGATTGCTTTTTTGCTTCTGGCGGTGTGTCATTGCATAGGGATCCCGACACCCCGCGCTGTTACGGTATTTTACAAGTGAGGAGGAAATATATCATGAAAAACGCAATGCAACGTTTCGGTAAGTTCCTCAGCGGTATGGTTATGCCTAATATTGGCGCATTCATCGCATGGGGTTTTATCACTGCGTTCTTTATTCCTACCGGCTGGTTCCCTAATGAGGGTCTGGCTTCTATTCAGCCTCATATGCTGACTTACCTGCTTCCTATCCTGATCGCCGCACAGGGCGGTTATATGGTAGGCGGTGAGCGTGGTCGTGTTATGGGTGCTATCGCTGTTGTTGGTTGTATCGCTGGTGTAGGTGGTACTGCCGGTCAGCCTATGCTGATGGGCGCTATGATCATGGGCCCTCTGGGTGGTTGGTTGATCAAGAAGTTCGACCAGGCTATGGATGGCAAGATGCCTGCCGGTTTCGAGATGCTGATCAACAACTTCTCCATCGGTATCTTTGGTATGCTCCTGGCTATTCTGGGCTATTTTGCAATTGGTCCCTTCATGGCAGCAATCCTGAATGTGCTGTCTGCCGGTGTTGCTGTACTGGTTGAGAACAGCCTGCTGCCTCTGGTAGCTATCTTCATTGAGCCTGCTAAGGTTCTGTTCCTGAACAACGCTATTAACCACGGTATCTTCACCCCCATCGGTGCTGCTCAGGCTGCTGAGGCTGGTAAGTCCATCATGTACATGCTGGAGACCAACCCTGGCCCTGGTCTGGGTGTTCTGCTGGCTTATTGGTCCTTCTCCAAGGATAGAAACACTAAGGCTTCCGCCCCCGGTGCTGTGATCATTCACCTGTTTGGCGGTATCCATGAGATCTACTTCCCTTACATTCTGATGAATCCCGTAGTGATCGTGGCTCCTATCGTAGCTAACATCATTACCATTTTCTTCTACAGCATGTTTGGTGCCGGTCTGATCGGCCCTCCTTCTCCTGGTTCTATCATTGCATATATGATGATGGCTCCTAAGGGTGGCGCCGTGATCGCTCTGCTGGGTGTTGTCATTGCTACTGCTATCTCTTTTGTGATCGCGACTCCTATTATCAAGATGTCCGGCAGCAAGGATCTGGATGAGGCTCAGAAGCAGATGAAGGATATGAAGGCTGAGGCTAAGGGTCTGAAGGGCGCACAGATCAAGAAGATCGTGTTTGCCTGCGACGCTGGTATGGGTTCTTCTGCTATGGGCGCCACCAAGTTCCGCAATCGCATCAAGGATCTGAACCTGGGTATCACTGTTACCAACACTTCCGTGGACAATGTTCCTAAGGATGCTGATGTAGTGGTTTGTCAGGCTATCTTACAGGAGCGCGCTGCTGCCAGTGCCCCTCAGGCTCGTCTGGTAGTGATCAACAACTTCCTGCAGGATGCTAACCTGGATGCACTGTACAGTGAACTGGCTGGCAAATAAATCTCTGTAACTAAAAAGCACTGTTTTCGATATGAGGCAAATATGCTGCCATGACAAGACAGTGCTTTTTTTGTACTCATTTTTAATGAAAAAGGATGAAAATAAATGAAACTCATCCCGATAGGAGCAACAACATGGCATTTGGAAATTTGTTTAAAAAGAAGAAAGAAGAGAAAGAGGAAGTGCTGGTTCGCGAAGGCATCCAAACAGGACTCCCTAGTGTAGATAAGGAAACAGCTATTCGTACAGCCGGACAGCTCCTGGTGGATCTGGGCTGTGTCAATGAGGATTATATCGATGGCATGCTGGAGCGTGAACAACTGGTAAGCACTTACATGGGAATGGGTATCGCAATTCCCCATGGTACTTCTCGTGTAAAAGATGAGGTAAAGAAGAGCGGTATCGTAGTGTTGCAGTACCCTGACGGTGTAGATTTTGGCGAGGAAAAGGCATACCTGGTGTTTGGTATTGCTGGCGTGGGAGACAGTCATTTGGAACTGCTGGCCAAGATCGCAGAGACTTTAGAAAATGAAGAACTACTGGAAAAGATGAAGAAGCAGGCCGATGTGGATATGATCATGGAGGCTTTACAATAATTTCGTTCCAAGAAAAGGAGAGTAAATCATGAAAAAAGCAGTACAGTTTGGTGCTGGTAATATTGGTCGTGGTTTTATCGGCGCATTGTTGAGCCAGGCAGGATATCATGTGACTTTTGCTGATGTAGCTCAGGTAGTGATCGACAAGATCAATGAAGACAAAGGTTATATAGTCCATGTTATGGATGTAAACTGTGAGGACCAGCCTATTACAAATATTAGTGGCGTTAACTCCACCACTCCTGAGGCCATTGATGTGATCGCAGAGGCAGAGGTAGTGACTACTGCTGTTGGTCTGGTGATCCTGCCTCGTATCGCACCTACCATCGCCGCTGCCATTGAAAAACGTATGAACGATGGTGTACAGGAATACATGAATATTATCGCCTGTGAAAATGCCATTCGCGCAACTTCTCAGTTGAAGGCGGCAGTGTATGAGCGTTTGAGTGAAGCTGGTAAGGCGTATGCCGATGCATGGGTTGGTTTCCCTGACTGTGCCGTAGACCGTATCGTACCTCCGGTAAAGAGTACCAATTTTATTGATGTAGTAGTAGAAAATTATTATGAGTGGGATGTGGAGAAGGCTGGTTTTAAGGGAGAGATCCCTCAGATTCCCGGTATGACTCTGGTAGATGATCTGATGGCGTATATCGAGAGAAAGCTCTTTACGCTGAACACGGCTCACTGTATCACTGCATATCTGGGCAAGTTGCGTGGTCTGAATACCATTGACCAGTCTATCGCAGATCCTGAGATCTACGCTGTCGTTTCTGCTGCTATGAAGGAGAGTGGAGCCGGTCTGGTAAGGAAGTACGGTTTTGACGCGGACAAGCATGCTGCTTATATTGAAAAGATCATTGGTCGATTCAAGAATCCTTATCTGCAGGATGATGTGACCCGTGTGGGTCGTGAACCCCTGCGTAAGCTGAGTCCTTCCGATCGCCTGATCAGCCCCCTGACCACAGCAGCCGGCTATGGTCTGCCGGTAGACCACCTGATCACAGGCATCGGTGCCGCCCTGCGCTATGACAATCCTGAGGATATGCAGAGTGCAGAACTGCAGGCTAAGATCGTTGAGGTAGGTGTGCGTGCTGCTGCAGCAGAAGTGACAGGTCTGACCGACAGCATGATTCTGGATGCCATCGTGACAGAGTATGAGAAATTAGCATAATTATTTGTGGCCATTGCATCAGGACGAGGCATGAAAAACATTGTCAGCCTGGTCAAGTGAAGACTCTTTCATAAAAATATTGTGGCAGGAATAAATTTTCTTGACGCAGGAAAAAAATGGGTTTACACTAAGAATTGAGCACAAAAGGAATTTTGTTCTGCAAAGAAATGAAATAGAATGCGCAACATAAGGAAGGAGAACGAAAATGATCAAAGTAATTCGTGCAAAGGACTATGAGGAGATGAGCCGTAAGGCAGCAGCTGTGATGGCGGCTCAGATTATCAGTAAAGAAGATACGGTACTGGGCCTGGCTACCGGTTCTACACCTGAGGGTCTGTATGCCAATCTGGTGAAGGCATATCAGGCAGGCAACCTGGATTTTTCCAAGGTACGCACTGTAAATTTGGATGAGTATCAGGGTCTGCCCCGCGAGCATGATCAGAGTTATTATTACTTCATGAATTATCATCTGTTCCAGCATGTGAATATGGCCGCAGATGCTAATAACCTGCCCAATGGTATGAATGAGGACATTCAGGCTGAATGCGAGAGATACCATGGTGTGATCGAGAGCATGGGTGGTGTGGATATGCAGCTGCTGGGCATTGGTGGTAATGGTCATATCGGTTTCAATGAGCCATCTGATCATTTTGAGCAGAAGACCCACTGTCTAGCATTGGCAGAGGACACCATTAAGGCAAACTCCCGTTTCTTTGCCAGCGAGGATGAAGTGCCTCGTCGTGCATTCAGCATGGGTATCGGCGAGATCATGGCTGCCAAGAAGATTCTGATGGTAGCGAATGGTAAGGGTAAAGCTCAGGCTGTCAAGGATATGCTGACCGGTCCTGTGACCCCTCAGGTGCCTGCTTCTATTCTGCAGTTCCACCCCGATGTGGTTCTGGTGGCAGATGAGGATGCACTGAGCCTGCTGTAAGAAAAGGATAATGTATGATGAGTAAGAAGGTCACCATCGTGGCCTTCTTATTTTTTTTGAGAGAGGAATGAATATGAAACGTAAAGACTTGGCCATCATTTTTGATTTGGACGGAACCATGTGGGACGCCACCGGCTGTTCCTGTGCCATTTGGAATCGTGTGCTGGAGAAACATAAAGATATTTCTCTTAGAATGACGAAAGAAAGATCCCGGCAGCTCATGGGGAAAACAATGGAAGAGATCGGGGACTCTCTTTTTCCTTTGTTGGGTGCAAAAGAAAGACGAGAGATCGTGGATGAATTTGGTCAGGAGGAGGTCGCATACCTGAGAGAGAACGGTGCGATTTTGTATGAAGGCCTGGAAGAGACGCTGGAAGTTTTGAGCCGTTTCTATGACATGTACATCGTCAGCAATTGTCAGGATGGATATGTATCGGCATTTTTGTATGTGCATCAGTTGGGAAAGTATTTTAAGGATATAGAGATGTCCGGACGTACCGGTCTGGATAAGGGAAGTAATATTCGCTTGATCATGGAAAGAAATCATATGGAAAAGGCAGTTTATGTAGGAGATACAGAAGGAGATGAAACGGCGTCTCATCTGGCGGGGGTTCCGTTTATTCATGCCGGATATGGTTTTGGGCAGGCAACATTGCCCGATGCTGTGATTGCAGATATTAGAGAATTACCAGAGTGCATAAAAAAGTTTGAGTACTCGTAAGGTTGATAGCGAGTATAATGTGTTTTCACTTGTATTTTTTTCATTGGATGGAACCTCCGAGCCAGCATCATTGTATGTATTAGTAGAATAGAAATGAAGTAAAAATTGTGGGTTGCTTCATACTAAATATTTACAAAAGCATGATTGCAGAAAGGAGGAAGCCGCCATGATCAATACGTATATCGTCACCTACGGCAAGCGTTTGTACGGTCTGTGTCGTACCCTGTGCGGTTCTTCCTTTGAAGCCGATGATCTGTATCAGGACACCTGGCTGCAGGTGGTGCGGCATATGGACAAGTACGATAGGTCCAGACCCTTTGAACCGTGGTTGACCAGGATTTGTGTCAATCTCTACCGCAATCGGCTGCGCAGATGGTCCCGCAGTCCCATCCAGCAGCAGTTTTCTAGTAATGAAGCCAAAGAGCAATTGCTGGCCGGAGTGGCGGCTCCACAGAAAGAAGACTACTCCGATTTGTACGCTGCCATCGATAGCTTGCCGGAGAAACTGCGTTTGACCGTGATTTTGTTTTATTTTCAGGGGATGGATCTGGCGGCGGTGGGACAGACCCTAGGTGTACCGATAGGCACGGTGAAGTCTCGATTGAATCGGGCTAGAAATCAGTTAAAGGAGGTGCTGCAGGATGAGTCATAAATGTGAACAGACAGATAACAGAAAACAACGCGTGGATCATACTGCGCACACAAGCCTTTTATCAGAAGTGCCCATCTATGATTTTGAGAGCGCAGTACCGCCTATGTTGACAGAACGTATGCTGCGGCATCAATGGGAAGAGTGTCAGGCGAAAAAGCAAGCCTTGTTGGTGACGGTGGCTGGGGTGCTGACCCAATTGCTCTTGCTGATGTCTATGGTGCTGTTGTATGAATATATGCCGGGATTGGCATTGATCGGGATGGGATACGTGGCAGTATCTTTGGCAGCCTGTTTCGTGACTGCGGTCGTATATGTGGAAAGGGGGAGAACGACGGGATGAGTATCAGTTTGTTTATGCTCATATTTGTTTTGGTTTTGATGGTGGTTCCCTTGGTGGTGGGGACTTATGTTTATCAGGATTCCCGCAAGCGCGGAATGAATCCACTGCTGTGGACTCTGGTTTCGTTATTGGTACCGGCACTGATCGGTTTTGTCATTTACCTGCTGGCAAGGGTGGGATACGCGGATGAAACATGTCCTCGCTGTCAGACACCGGTGAAGGAGACCTATGTGGTCTGTCCTAACTGCGGTGTTAAGCTAAAGCCAACCTGCCCATATTGTGATCAGTCGGTGGAACCGGGATGGAAGGTCTGCCCTTACTGTGCCAAGGCATTGCCGGAGAGGCAGAATGATGTGGAAGAACCGGTACGACGGAAAGACAAATCGCTGAAAGTGATCCTGGGAGCCATCGTAGCGATGCCCATCGCCATTGTTTTGTTGCTGGTGGCCCATCTGATCGGTGGAGATATCCGCGGTTCTGTGAATACTACCTACTGGCAGGTGGATCAGTATTTGGATGGGAAACAGGATCCTTCCATCGAGGCTTGGATCCGCCAGTGCGAAGAAAAAATTGCCCAGGAAAAAGAAATGAAAGCCTACGTGCTGCGTCATGACACGGAGCACAAAGGAGATCGACTGACACAGTTTTTGGTATATCTGCCTGTGGCAGAAGGCAATTTGCAGATCCAGGCAGATCGATATGGAACTGCGCTGGGAGCTGTGCTGCAGGTACGCTTCTTAACCGCGGCAGAGGATTCGGAGAATCCTGAGTCGGTGGGGTATCGCTTGTGTACTGTGTCCTGCCGGACAGATAAGATACATCGCATTGAGGTGTTCCGTAATGTGACAAAGCTGGATTGTGAAGTGACGAAGGTGGACTATAACCTGACATTGTTTGAAATGGTGCCTCAGTAAATATAGATAGGTCTTGGAGAGTGAGTGGCTCTCTAAGACCTATACTTTTATGTGGTATTAGGTCGTGGCGGTGATATGGCAAGCATACGACCTAAGGATCAAACATGGATTAGGTCGTAGCAGTGATGTGTCGAGTTTATGACCTAAGAAGAGAAATGTTTTTAGGTCATAGTGGGAGCTTGGGTCAGGTACGACCTAAAGAAGGTGAAGTGATTAGGTCATAGCTGGTGTTTATGGTGAGTATAACCTAAAGAGTATGAAAGTCATAGGTCTTGGGGTATTTTTTTGTGGCATAAGACCTAAGGGACAGGAAAATATAAGTTGCAAAGGGTGTGGTCGACAATGTGAAACGGATTTTTTTAAAAAACCCCTTGCAATGCGTACAGAAAGTGATAGAATAAAAAAGTTGTAAAAACCCTTGTAAACCAAGCATTTTAGCGTAAGCTGAGAGGTTATTATGAAGACAAAAAGAGAAGATGTGAGAAACATTGCCATCATCGCCCACGTTGACCATGGTAAGACTACCCTGGTAGACGAGCTGTTAAAGCAGAGTGGTGTGTTCCGTGCCGGTCAGGAAGTAGCTGAGCGTGTTATGGACTCCAACGATATCGAGCGCGAGCGTGGCATTACCATTTTGGCTAAGAATACGGCCGTTATGTATAAAGATACCAAGATCAATATTATCGATACCCCCGGCCACGCCGATTTCGGTGGCGAGGTAGAGCGTGTACTGAAGATGGTAAATGGCGTTGTCCTGCTGGTAGACGCTTTTGAGGGCGCTATGCCTCAGACCAAGTTCGTACTGCGCAAGGCGCTGGAGATGGAGCTGCCCGTTATCGTTTGCATCAACAAGATCGACCGTCCCGAGGCTCGTCCTCTTGAGGTGGTGGATGAGGTTCTGGAGCTTCTCTTAGAGCTGGATGCCAACGACGATCAGCTGGAGTGCCCTTTCATCTACGCTTCTGCCAAGGGTGGTTATGCCAAGGCGGAGCTGGAGGATGAGGCCATCAACATGATCCCTCTGTTTGAGACCATCCTGGATTACATCCCTGCCCCTGAGGGAGATCCTGAGGCGCCCACCCAGATGCTGGTCAGCACCATCGACTACAACGAGTACGTAGGTCGTATCGGTGTAGGTAAGATCGAGAACGGCTCTCTCCGTGTAAATCAGGAGGTCCTGCTGGTAAACCATCACGAGCCTGACAAGCAGAAAAAGGTAAAGGTCAGCAAGCTGTATGAGTTTGATGGTCTGAACAAGGTGGAAGTGACTGAGGCTGGTATCGGCGCCATCGTAGCCGTATCTGGTATCGCAGATCTGCACATCGGCGATACCCTGTGTGCTTTGGATCGTCCCGCCCCTATTCCTTTCCAGAAGATCTCCGAGCCTACCATTTCCATGGATTTCCTGGTAAATGACAGCCCCTTCGCTGGCAAGGAAGGTAAGTTTGTGACCTCTCGTCATCTGCGTGACAGATTGTTCCGCGAGCTGAACACCGACGTAAGTCTGCGTGTGGAGGAGACCGAGAGCGCCGATCGCTTTAAGGTATCCGGTCGCGGTGAGCTGCATCTGTCCGTACTGATCGAAAACATGCGCCGTGAGGGTTATGAGTTTGCTGTCAGCAAGGCAGAGGTTCTGTACAAGACCGATGAGCGCGGTCAGAAGACCGAGCCCATGGAACTGGTATATGTGGATGTACCGGAGGAGTTCTCCGGCAGCGTCATCCAGAAGCTGAGCCTGCGTAAGGGTGAACTGCAGGGCATGGGTACCGCCAACGGCGGTTACACCCGTCTGGAGTTTTCCATCCCTTCCCGTGGCCTGATCGGTTACCGTGGTGAGTTTATGACCGACACCAAGGGTAACGGTATCATGAACCAGATCTTTGACGGTTATGGCCCTTACAAGGGAGATATTTCCTACCGTAAGAACGGTTCCCTGATTGCCTTCGAGACCGGCGACAGCGTGACCTACGGTCTGTTCAATGCCCAGGAGCGCGGTACTCTGTTTATCGGTGCCGGCCAGAAGGTATACGCCGGCATGGTTATCGGTGAGCACTGCAAGACCGACGATGTAGAGGTCAATGTCTGCAAGACCAAGCATTTGAGCAACACCCGTGCTTCCGGTTCCGACGAGGCTCTGCGTCTGACCACTCCCCGTGAGATGAGCCTGGAGCAGTGCCTGGAGTTTATCGATACCGATGAACTGCTGGAGGTAACTCCCAAGACCCTGCGTATCCGTAAGAGAATTCTGGACAGCAAGATGCGCAAGAGAAGTGGATTTAATAAGTAATTTACAAGACCATCTGCCGGAAACAGCAGGTGGTCTTTTTGTAATAAAATGTAATATATTCGTAATTTGCCAAGGCGCATACCGTATGCTATCATGAAGTTAGAGAAAGCATAAGGAGGGTAGGCATATGAAGAAAAGAAATATCCCATGGTTGCTGGGAGTGATCGTCGCAGTTGTGGTGCTGTTTGTGAGCTGCCAAAGGAACCTGGCCCGGATGCTGCCCCCTGGCGTTCACTATCTGGGAAATGCAGTCTATGTGAATATAGACCAGGAGTTCTATCAATATGATCCGGACGGACAACTGATCGGAACGATCCCTGTGAAGTTCAAGGGATGGCTCAAAAAAAGTACAGAAGCCAAAGATTTTGACGGTATCGTGGAAGTAGAAGGTTATAAACTGCAATATTTGGATTATGTTTTTGAAGATCATATCCCTAATGCAATTATGCTTGACGATTCCGAACATGGATGTATACATCTGCACATCAGCGGTATGAAATCTGTGGTGGAGCACAATATTCCCAAGTTTTTATATAGTGATTACAAATATAATATCACCATCCGCAAAGAAGACTCCGACGCCATCATCATTCGAGTGGGTCAATTGGAGAAGACCGCTAGTAAGACAGGCGGCTGGCATATCCGATATCCTCATATGTTCTACGCCGTTCTGGCAGAAAATGCGGAGGTGGGAGCCCAACTAATTGCCTCAGAAGTAGAGTACGAGAAGCAAAATTCGACCCGACAAGAAACTACGGATACGATACCTTCTGAGACGATAAGCACGGAACCAGTAAATACAGAGCCTGAGTTTTCAGAACCAGAGTACCCGGAGCACTTATGTGCAGTGGGAGACATCAATGGGGATGGTAAGGAAGAGTCTCTTGTATTGAGAGACTTTGACGATCTGGGTATCCAGGCATCTCTTTGGGTGAATGACGAAAAAGTGATAGATCTCCAGGGACAGGGCGAGCTGGACGAGCACAGCTGCCGACTTGCCACCGTGGATATGGACAAGGATGGGAAAGACGAGGTGTTGGTGTTTGTCCGCGTTGCCGCCAATATCAATGATGCTTCTTTCCGATATATTCAGTGGGATGGAGAGACCTGGCAGGAGTGGCCCAAGGTATCGTTGCCTAAACTGGAAATGACTCTGGATCACAACTGGCAGTGTACACTGACGGATGGTACGGAGGCATGGACGGTGGAGGTTATGAATCCTACATTGCGGGCTGAGTGGTTTGATACTGCAGGTGTTCCTATCGCTGGTCCTTTGCAGGTAGGAACACTTACCAGTAATGCAGATCACATCATAGAAGAGGATAAGATCCTTTTCCAGGCTTATATTTCCGTGAGAGATTTGGGTGACAAGGGCGGATCCTGGGAGGATATATGGGGTGAGCCTACCGTTACGGTTTCCTATGAAAATGGTCAGCTGGTAACAGACGATGCCCTGTGTCAGGCAGTTTTGAGCGTGCTGGCAAAGACAGGAGAGTAAGGAAGAACAGGCATCAAGAAAGGGAATAGAGGGAATAAAAGTCATAAAAGTACGAGGTCATCTGCCGGAAACGGTGGATGGCTTTTTTGTGTGCCTGCATAGATATGGAAATGTCAATGGAATGTTGTAATAGAATTGTAAAGATTTTTTATAAGGGAAATATTGACAAGAAAACTGTATTACTGATATGATACAGTTAGAAAGCGTATTACATGAGTGATACAGTTGTGAGAATGTGAATGATATCTTACAAGGATGATGTCTCGGAGAGATGATATCTAAAAAAGATGATTTTATGGAAGACAGACGGAAATCTAGAAAGGAGGGGAGTTCACCATGATATCCTTTGAACAGTTTCGAATGGAGGACGGCGTTCCGATTTACCTGCAGATCCTCTTATATATCAAACGCGGCATGGTTGCCGGTACCGTAGTAGATGGTGACGAGCTTCCTTCCCGCCGTATGCTGTCGGCACTACTCAGTGTCAATCCCAATACGGTGCAGAAGGCCTACCGCATGCTGGAGGAGGAGGGACTGATCCAGTCTCACTTGGGAGCCAAGAGCTACGCGGTGGTCAGTGGGGAGAAAATCGCGCAGATCCGAACAGAGCTGTTGGAGAACGATGCGCAGAATGTGGTGCGTACTTTGAAGCAAATGGGTGTGACCAGGGAGGAAGCCCTGGCACTGATCGTCAAGTATTGGGAGTGAGGTGACAGCCATGAATAAGCATAGTTCGATATTGTGGTTGATGATCCAGAGTAGTTTTAGCAAAATCATGGCGCTGTTGGCTGGGATATCTGCAGTACAATTGGCCTTGTTTGTTTTGGCATTTCAGCAACTGTCAGTGGCAGAATACAGTTTAGAACAGACATTGGTACAGGGGCAGGCAGCCAGAGTGGCAGCAGTAGGCTTTTTGGGTGTGACGTGGCTATTGACTCGTACAGGCAACCAGAAAGGTGGCCAGATTGGCTATACATTACAGCGATTGGCGGTTTCCGAGCGAGAAGTGTTTTGGTGGCAGGCACTGTACAATGGCGGATGCTACTTGATCCTGTGGGTGGCTCAGGTGCTGACTATGTTGGGGTTGGGCGTGCTGTATACTAAGATGGCGGATCCAGCTATGGTTACCAGCCAGACCATCCTGCTGGCTTGTTATCGCAGTAGATATCTGAGTAGTCTGTTGCCACTGGCAAGGATGGGACGCTGGCTGAGGCTGTTGGTGATGCTTGTGGGGTTGGCACTGTCCAGCGCTCATTATCCCTTTGCCAAGCGCCGCGGGAAACCGGGGAATGAATTGATATTGATGGCAGCATGGACAGTGTTTACCTTTATCGAATATACCAGTCCCTATGGGACTTATTATTCGGTAGGGGCAAATTCCTTGTTAGGGGGACCTTGGTTTATTACCAGCGTCAGTGTATTGGTGATCACTGTGGTTCTTTGGCAAGTGCTGCGAAGGGGGGCAGACCACGATGAAGTCTAACGAAGGAAAGCAGAAGAAGCATTTGTATGCGCCTCCCGGGATGTCTTTATGGAGAGAACGAGCTCTTTTTTGGGTTCTGCTGACAGTGGCGATCTTACATAGTCTGGAGTTTTTTTCGACACTTCAATCTCATCTCCAGAGTCTGTATGAGCGGTTGGAACAATATGAGAATTGGGGCATGATAAACCGAGTGACCATGACAGATCTGGTGGTTTTATTAAGGGGTAAGTTTGTGCTGTTTGGTATGCCTATCCTTCTTTGTCTGATGGCCATAGGCAACCGTTACCGTTATTATCATCAGGGCAGCAAAAGCATTTACTTAATGCGACGTTTGCCGGATCGGAGACAGTGGTATCGCAGTTGTCTGGTACAGCCGACACTGCGTATCCTGCTGGTGATCGGTATTATGGCTGTGCTGCTGTTGGTCTTTTATGCAGTCTATATGAATCAGGTGCCAGAGGGATGTCTGTTGCCAAATCAGTGGCAAAAGCTATGGAGGTGGAACCTATGATCGAAATCAAACAACTTAGTAAAATATATAGTAAACAAAAAGGTGACAGGAAACAGGCCCTGACGGATGTGAGTCTTACTCTGCCTCGGGGTGAGATCGTGGGTCTCTTTGGTGAAAATGGTGCCGGTAAGACTACATTGATGAAATGCATGTTAGGTCTGCTGCGTTATGAAGGACAGATTACACTGGATGGGGAACCGATTACGACAAAGAATATTGAGAAATTATCCTTTGCCACATCGGAGCATTCCTTCTTTGCCAATCTGACAGCTCAAGATCACGAGGGATTTTACGGACAACATTTTCCAAAGTTTCGCAAGAAACGGTTTCACAGTCTGATGGAATTCTTTGATCTGCCTATGAAAAAACCGTTGCGCACCTTCTCCACCGGTCAGAAAAACCAGTTCGAAGTAGTGTTGGCACTGTGTCAAGGGGCAGATTACATCCTGATGGATGAGCCCTTTGCCGGCAACGATGTGTTTAACCGGGAGGATTTTTATAAGGTGTTACTGGGAATTCTGGAGCCAGAGGAGACGGTACTATTGTCTACCCATCTGATCGAAGAAGTGGCAGATTTTATAGGAAGAGCCGTGCTGCTGCGCCAGGGGCAGATCGTGGCCGATGTGTCTACCCTGGACTTGGAAGACGCGGGCAAAGATTTGATGACATTTATCAAGGAGACTTATGATTATCGCGGGGATCGGATCCGTCGCGTACTCACGCAGTTGAATGAGGAGGGATGAGTATGGAGAAAAGACAGGGACTGCATGGCAAGGTGATCCTGTGGTTGATCGTACTTGTGTGTGGCATCGCTGCTGTGGCCGGTACGTCTGGCACCGTTTCGAAGAAGGAGGAGCAGGTCATTATCACACCGGAGGTTTTCTATGGTGATCCTTCTATCGTGGAAGGGATGTCTGTACAGCTTTGCAATGAGTATAATGGTACGTTGCGGTGGACCACGGATTTCGTGATGGGACAGGAGGAGAATGCACAGACGACAGTGGAGCATCTGCCTGGGGAGGCTCCTTTGTCCCCCGCTGAAGTGACCGAGATCATGATGGACGCGGAGTTTCGTGTAAGAACCTTGTTGGGGGGATATGCTTTTGGCGTAAATCACAATCTCACATGGTATATGGGAGACTCTTATGAATCGACGAGAGCGTGGTTGAATATCAGGTTTGAAGAGTTACTGACAGATGTGATGGCTCAATGTGAGCCTGGGGGCAGTACCGTTAAGACGGTGTGGTTAAAGGAGTATTTTGATTATTATCCCATTCTGGTCAATCGGCCTACGTCAAATATGTACACGGCAATTTGGAAGGATGGTCAGGTGTATATGCCAAAGGATGGTCAGGAATGGGCCGAGCTGGTATCTCAGAAGATGCAGGAGTATTTTCGGATCCCGGTGATCGAAGGCGATCGCGTGACAGTATTGCTTGAAAAGGATGCGCTGGGAAAACTGTCTTCCGTTTCTTTTAATGCCTGGACCAAGGATCCGATAGGTGGAACCCATTGTCGTCAGATCACAGAAGCAGGGATCTATTTCACAATGGAATTGCCTGCAGATCAGTTTGATTACAGCCTGGTGCCTGGTGGCTATGGCCTGTATTTTATCCCCATGATAGAAGAGGATGGCGTTCTTTGTTTGAAACTGGATGAACTGACCACAGTGATGCCTCTGGCGGCAGATCAGACTATCGTAAGATTATGGAGCTATGGTACCGGAAAGATCCTGGTTATGGAGCAGCGGATGGCGGAGAATGCGGTCGTGTTTGACATCGTGGACACGTCTTCCGGACAGGTGATCCAGACTATTGGTTCTGGGGTGTCGCCAGAGTGGGAGCCCTATGATGAGGACATGCTTAGAGTGCGAAATCTCCTGATGCGGGACGATTTTATGGTGATTGAACTGTCGGGGGGCGCATTCCTGGTGTATGAACAGCAGATGGATCATACTTACCGATTTTGCATTGCCGGAGATACGGCTCCGTATGAGAGCATGCTTTATGAGTGGAATCGTATCCTTAGTCTGCTCCCGTATGACCAGGTAGGAATCGCTCGCAATGGAGAATATCTGGCAGTCAGCTGGTTTATGCTTAGTGATCCGGAGGAGATTGGCAGTCGGGAGTCTTGTGATATCTACGTAGCAGTCTTCGGGAAAGAAGACCTGGCCTACTTTGGTGTGTATCGCAATAGTCTCAGTGTGGGGAATGAGGGACAGGAGTACGGGGGACGGATCCAGGGAGCGGTCGATGATCCTATTACATTGTCCTGGCCAGAATAAATGGGGAGGGACAACAATGGAGAGAAAGCAGGGCTCGTATGGTAAGATAGTTTTGTGGCTGTTGGCGATCCTATGTGGCATCGTCGCTGTGATCGGTCTGTTCTCCCGTGTTCGTCAAGGAGAAGATCAGGTCACCATCACACCGGAAGTGTTGTATGGAGATCCTTCCCTGGTGGAAGGAATGGAGATTCAGATCCGTACACAGATCAATGATTCTGTGAGATGGACCACGAATTTTGTGGTGGGCCAGGAAGAAGCGGCCAAGACAACGGTGGAGCATATATCCCAACAGGATCCGGAAAGACAGATCTATATAGCACAAACGCTGTTGAACGTCTTTACGGTAGATCAAGGAATGTATCCGGAATCTTATGAGAGCAGCCATACCGGAATCCCTGTGATGGACGATTACTACAATGGACTGCTTCAATGGGTCCAAAATCAGTTGGGACAGGCTTTGGAAGATGTGGCGGTCAAATGTGAACCAGGAGACAGCATCGAACAGACTGTGCGACTGGAAGATTATTTTGAGTATTATCCTATAGCAGTAAAACCAAAAATGACGACTACGAAGCTTGGCATCTGGCAGGACGGTAAAGTCGATATCCCTGAAAATAATCAGGAATGGGCAAAACGGATGTCAGAATATATTCGACAGTATATTAAAATTCCTGTGATCCCGGATGATGCGGTTACACTTCGAATGGAAAAGGATACACAGGGAGAGATTTCCAAGCTGTCTGTCCATTCCTGGAAGCAGTGGGAGCAAGGCGCTGGAAGTGCTGCCTGCTGGTGGAACAAAGGGGTCTATTTTGCTCTGCAAATGTCCCCCAAACACTTCGACTACAGCCAGGTGCCAGGCGGTTATGGTCTGTATTTTTTGCCTGCGGTGATAGAAAATGATACAGTTAGCGTCATTCCGGAGGGATTGACCACAGTCGTACCTTTGGATGGCGAACAGGCTGTTTACGGCCTGTGGAGTGATGCCGACGGAGAAACAGTGGTATTGCAGCGTAGTCCTTCGGGACAAAGCCTGGTATTTGATATTGTGGATGTGCCTTCCGGGCGGATCATCCAGACCATCGGCGGTGGTGTGACACCAGAATGGGATCGGCATCACAAAAACCCCGGTTTTTTGAATGCAGTACTGCTTCGAGATGATTATCTAATATTCCAATTGTATAGTGCTGAATTTATGGTGTATCAGCGACAGAGCGACGGAACTTATGGATTTTGTTGGAAAGGGGATCTAACCCAGTACGGGGAGCAAATTTATCGTTGGAAGCCTGGTTCCCTCCTTGTTATCGAACGTGATGAGGCAGGTATTGATTTCAACGGCCAATATCTGGCAGTCAGTGGGTTTATGCCTTACAGCCAAGAGGACATCAGCAACTCCTGCGACATCTATGTGGCAGTGCATGGGGAGGAAGGATTGGTGTATTTTGGTGTGTATCACAACAGTCTCAGTGTAGGGGGGGAAGGGAAGTATTCCCGTGAGCATGTGTGCCAAGAGTTGTTCGATCCCATTACACTGGCCTGGCCTCACTTGCGATGAAATGATGACATCATGTTTGACCTAGAATTGAACAATCGATCCTTATTGTAACAGCACGGTGCTGTCAGGAAACTGGCAGCATCGCGTTGTTTTGTGGAAAAAACACGTGAAAATCAAACTTTTTGTGGACATTATCCCCACTTTTGTCTTGAAAATCCTTGACAAAATCAAAAGTTCCCCCTTAGAATGAAAACAAGGGAAAATCAGTGAAAACTGGTTTTGTTGTGTTGGGGAAGAACGTATATCCATGGGAAGAGATATCCATCAGCGTAACGCTAGGGGGAACAGGTATGGCATTTGAAAAATTGTACACTGCAGAGGACGTGGCTCAGATCACAGGTCTGACACTACGTACGATCCGTAACTATATCAAGAGTGGACGTCTAAAAGGTCATCGTGTGGGCGTGCAGTGGCGCTTTACTGAGGCAGACATCCAGGCTCTCTTTGCCGGATCCTCCCCTACCAGCGATACTGCTTTGACCAACAGTACTCCTGCGCCTGCCGCTCCTGTCATGGACGCGGCCGCCATCGCCGCCATCAGTGCAGCCGCTTCGGCTATGGTTAATGCCGGTGTGGCAGCAGGAATGCCTGGAGGAGCTGGTGCGGCTGGTCTGATGCCCGCTGGTGTAGGCGCGGCAGCCCAGGCAGAGATGACCGCCACCGCAGAAGAAGAGCTGACTCCCAATGACGATCAGATCCGTCGCTTTGTACAGAGGAAAAATCCTCCGCGTACCAGTGCCTGCTGTGTTGTGGACAAACTGAGTATGACAGAGCAGGAGGCCCGCTTTTTGTTTAATCGTCTGCAGACGCTGGCCAGTGTTTATGCAGATACTCCCAAACGTCTGGAAGTGACCTACGAATACGATGAGGATCGCAATCAGGCTCGATTTGTATTTAGTGGCGCGCTGGAGGCAGCCTGTGCAATGATGAATTTGTGTGATGTCCAGTAGGAGCTCCTTGGAGAGGCTGGAACTAGGTCGACTTGTTGGAGAAAAGGCCGGATGGATCACGGCGGCAGACATGGTCGGCGTGCTGTATTACTAAAAGAAAATAGAACCTTCGATTGAAAAAGAATGAGGATCGAAAAAAGTCGCGGAGAAATCTTTATGATTTCTCCGTTCCATTTTTCTTGTGATCTGTATGGGAAATACAGATCACACCTCACTCTTTTTTGCATCTCAGATCCTATTTTCTTAAGTAATACAACGCACTGGACCAAATCGTCTGCCGCAGTGATCCATCCGACCTTTTCTACACAAGATAACAAGTCCCGCCTCCCCTGCGTCGCAGGGGAGTTGTAGAGGGAGTGGCAGGAGATTGACAGTAGTGTCAGCAATGCGAAGCCCCACATGGAACGCCCGCCCTTTCATAAAAACGTGCAAAGCCCAGAAAAATACACTATCCCCCACAAGACCCTTTGCGCCCATCGGCACTTGCTGAGCAGGTCGTCTTCGACGGCCTGAGAAGCTTACGTGCCGCTATGCGCGCAATGGTGCGCGAGCTTGTCTGTGGGGGATAGTGTATTTTGAGGGCATCTTTGCCCATTTTTATGAAAGTCCGAAGTTAACCTTCGTACTTCATTCCATTCTCAGCCAGCTTCATGGCTCTTACCTTCAGAGGCAGGCCAAACAGGGTGATGAAACCGCTGGCATCGTGGTGGTCATACAGCTCACCGGTGGTGAAGGAAGCCAGGGACTCACTGTACAGACTGTAAGGAGAGGTGGTGCCGGCTTTGATGATGTTGCCTTTGTACAGCTTGAACTTAACTTCGCCGGTCACGTACTTCTGAGTGCTGGTAACGAAAGCCTGAACAGCCTCACGCAGAGGGGTGAACCACTTGCCTTCGTATACGATCTGAGCAAACTTGTTGCCCATGTCCTTCTTGGTCTCCATGGTGGCGCGATCTAATACCAGCTCTTCCAGCTGCTTGTGAGCTTCCATCAGAATGGTTCCGCCGGGAGTTTCGTATACGCCGCGGGATTTCATACCAACAACGCGGTTTTCAACGATATCCACGATACCGATACCGTGCTTGCCGCCCAGAGCGTTCAGCTCGGTGATGATCTCAGCCACAGACATTTCCTTGCCGTTTACAGACTTGGGAACGCCGGCTTCGAAGGTCATAGTCACATACTCGGCCTCATCGGGAGCCTTTTCAGGGCTTACACCAAGAACCAGCAGATGATCATAGTTGGGCTCGCAGGCAGGATCCTCCAGCTCCAGGCCTTCGTGGCTGATGTGCCACAGGTTACGGTCACGGCTGTAGCTGTTGTTAGCGGAGAAAGGCAGGTCGATGCCGTGAGCCTTGCAGTACTCGATCTCATCTTCACGGGACTGCATGGTCCAAACGTCGGTTATTCTCCAGGGAGCGATGATCTTTAGATCGGGGGCCAGAGCCTTGATGCCCAGCTCGAAACGGATCTGGTCGTTACCCTTACCGGTAGCACCGTGGCAGATGGCGGTAGCGCCTTCCTTACGGGCTACTTCTACCAGTCTCTTGGCGATGGCAGGACGAGCCATGGAAGTACCTAATAAATATTTATTTTCATAAACTGCTCCCGCTTGGACGCAAGGCATGATATAATTGTCGCAGAAGTCATCGATCACATTCTCGATATACAGCTTGGTGGCGCCGGACAGCTTGGCACGCTCTTCCAGACCGTCCAGTTCGTTGCCCTGACCACAGTCGATACAGCAGCAGATCACTTCATAATCGAAGTTCTCTTTCAGCCAGGGGATGATAGCGGTGGTATCCAGGCCGCCGGAATATGCTAATACAACTTTCTCTTTCATAATAATATCCTCCTTGAAACAGCAAATGCTGATATGTTTTACTCGATGCTCATAAATATACACCTATTCTCTGGGAAAATCAAGTGTTAAATGAATAAAAATTAGGAAAAAGTGATTTTTTCTTGGGTTCAATGAATAAATATAAAAATTATACAACAAAAAATGAATAATTGTTGTTTTTCTGACAGGAGGATGAATATTCCATGAATAAACTGCGTGAATTGCGTTTTGGCAAAAAAGAAAAACCGGATGTGATCGATCCCAAGGCCTATTCTCAGGATGGCTACCTGATCCATCAGGGCCGTTTAAGCGGCGTCCGCTATGGCCGCAAGATGTCAAAAGATAATGGCTGCGGTTGGATCGCCTGCTACAACTTCCTCAAATATATGGGACGTCCGCTGCCTCCCTTAAAGATCGCCTGGGATATGGAAGGCATGCTTATGTGGGGTGGTCGTAGGGGAAGCAATCCTTTGGTAGTATGGTGGTATCTGTATCGCCGGGGATTTCATTTTCGTCTGGCAGTGACCAGGCGAGGGATGGAGCGATTGGTCAAACAGGCGGTGAAAGAACATCCCGGTCGTGTGGCCGGTGTGCTGGCCTATATTCATAAGAAGGGAGCTCACTATACCACCTTCATCGATGAGGGCTCTTATGAGAGAACTCTCGGCGCAGCGGTGCCTGATGCCGCTCCCATGAAGAAAGGGACAGGGATCCGCTTTTTAAATGCGGTCTACGGCATAGAAAATCACTGTGTGACGGTGGGAGAGTTTTTTGAGAAGCATGTGAGCTTTCCGTTGTGTTTTGTGATCGTGGCAAAATAAGGAGGTACATATTATGGCAGCAGACATCAAAACCAACGTAATGCGTGTATTAGAACAGAAGAAGATCCCTTATCAGGCTCACGAATATCCTCACGGCAAGGACGCTATCGACGGTGTCACTGTGGCATCTCTGCTGGGACAGGATCCGGCCCAGGTCTTTAAGACCCTGGTGACCCATGGCAGTGGCCGCAACTACTATGTATTTGTTCTGCCGGTGGCAGAGGAACTGAATTTAAAGAAGGCCGCCAAAGCGGTAGGTGAGAAGTCTGTGGAGATGATTCACGTAAAGGAGATCAACGCCCTCACCGGCTATGTACGCGGTGGTTGCTCGCCTATCGGCATGAAAAAGGCATATCCCACCGTATTTCATGAGACGGCCCTGACCATCCCCAGTATCATCGTCAGTGCCGGCAAGATCGGTTATCAGATCGAGACCAAACCGGAGGATCTGATCCGGGTGGTGGGAGCCAAGACAGCGGATATCATTCACTGATTTCTAAGAAAGGAGCCTTATTATGAAGAGACGTATCGGAATCATTTTGTTGTGCATGATACTGTTATTTACCATGCTGCCTACGACAGCCGTGGCAGATATCGGTCCCAAGCCCTCGGTAGAGATCCAGTTTACCGGTGTGGAAGAGGGAGTGACTTACTATGCTACCCTGCTGTCCTATCATAAATCTACCGGTCGCGCCAGCGCCTGGGACGGGAATCCGCTTGACTCCAAAGAAGGAGATCCCATCTGGAAGGCTTTTGTGGACTACAAAGACAGTGACGGCTACTATTTTTTGCAGGAATACTGGGACTGTACCGGCAAGGATCAGTTCCGGTGGGGCTACTATCCGCCTACACCTTTTAAGGTGCTCTGTTACTTCCCTGAGACGGATACCTATGCTGTCAGCGAGATCTATGAGCGCTATGCCTTTGATACTTATTATAAAGTGGATCTGTCAGAGGTTTCTGTTCTAAAAGCGAAAAAGAATTACGATTACACTTGGGAAACGATTTCCCTGGTAGCCCGTATCGTTATCACCATCCTGTTGGAAATGGGATTGGCCATGATGTTTGGTTATCGCCACAAGAAACAGCTGCGTTTTCTGGCGGCGGTCAATATCGTCACCCAGATCCTTCTTAATATCCTGCTAAATGTGTTAAACTTCCGCATCGGCCACTGGGCTTTCGTGTTCTACTATGTGCTGCTGGAGCTGCTGGTGATCCTGATGGAATCCATCCTCTATGTGCTGGTTCTGCCTAAGATGAGCTTGTCTATTACCAAGGACAGGATCGAAGCTGTTGAAACTGGCAAAAAGGTATCCGTGCCCAAGACTATCCAAAAGCGCTACACTGTCATCTATGCGGTGGTAGCCAATGTGGCTTCCTTTGCCATCGGTCTGTTGGTAGCGCGACTGGTACCCGGGATCTTTTAATAATAGGTATTGATAAAGAAAAGATTATGATTAAAAATTTGTGACAATAAGGAAAGACTGCCCGATCTTGTGACTGGGCAGTCTTTTTGTGTCATGATCATAGTATTTGTGTCATTCGATACGAACCTGGATCCCTTTCACTTCTACCGAAACGATTTTGTCGGTGTCAGTGGGATTTTGAACCGATACGCCGATTTTAAACCAGGCACCTTTTTCTACATCCATTTTGACCGGCATGCCGGGCGTGAGATAGGTAGGCTCGTAGGCGTTTTCTTCCTTCACATGGACGGTGAGCAATACGACCTCCGTATCACCCAACCCCTCCCCGGAATATATGGTGATCTTGCGCCCCAGGGGAGATATTTCCTCATCGGAGTAGACAAATGCCTCCGTGCTTCCCGCAGGGATCCTGATTTTGATTTCATGGGTGGTATTGCGACCGCATCCCGCCATAGATAACACACAGAGGATAGATAGTAAAAGCGCGATATATCTTCTCATAACGAAAGACCTCCTTCTCATGTTTTTGATAGTGTAACACGGAAAGAGGCCTTTGAATATAGAGTTAATGAAATCTTAAAATAAACTTCACCATTGTGTAATGGATCGCCTGGTTAAGATGCAGCTATTTGGGAAGGAACTTCTTTTTCGTTTTTTGTAAAATCGAATCAGGTATGGAAAAGCCTGTAGACAAATATCCCCTCCAAGAGCAGAGAGCACTCATTGCGTGTATAGTGATACTGTTAGGCAGGATGGCAATCCTCTTCCTGGAGTGGAGCCTTGCGCACCGCGGGTACTTGCTGAGCAGTCTTGCATAGCGAGGCTGCGAAGCTTATGTACCCCTGCGCTGCGCACGGAGTGAGAACGTCTCCACGAAGGAAGATGGTTGCCAGAACCCTTACAGTCAACAAACAACGGAATGAGAGCGTGTTCTTGAGGGGATATTTTTATAGCAGATGTCTATTACACCTGATTAGATTTTCGTGGTCCACTTGCTGCAATCCCACACCTGATCTGCCAGTCCTTCATAAAACTCAGGCTCATGGCAAACCATCAGGACACTGCCCTTGTAGGCCTTCAGAGCTCTCTTCAACTCATCCTTGGCATCTACGTCTAAGTGGTTGGTAGGCTCGTCCAGTACCAGGATATTGGATTCGCGGTTGATCAGCTTGCACAGGCGCACCTTAGCCTGCTCGCCACCGCTTAATACCTTTACTTTACTTTCAATGTGCTTGGTGGTCAGACCGCACTTGGCTAAAGCGGCGCGGACCTCGTACTGAGTAAAGGAGGGGAATTCCTGCCAGATTTCTTCCAGGCAGGTGGTGTTGATGTCCTGGCTCATTTCCTGCTCAAAGTAACCGATATGCAGGTAATCACCCTGGGTCACCTTGCCCTGCAGAGGCTCGATGAGACCTAAGATGCTCTTTAACAGGGTGGTCTTACCGATACCGTTGGCACCGGTCAGCACGATCTTCTGACCGCGCTCCATCTCCAGATTTAGAGGAGAGGACAGAGGCTCGTCGTAGCCGATGACCAGATCCTGGGTCTGGAAAATGTAGCGACCAGGAGTGCGGGCTACTTTAAAGTTAAACTCGGGCTTGGGCTTCTCAGCCTCCAGCTCGATCATCTCCATCTTGTCCAGCTTCTTCTGACGGGACATGGCCATGTTGCGGGTGGCTACACGGGCTTTGTTACGGGCTACAAAGTCCTTCAGATCAGCGATCTCCTGCTGCTGGCGGTTGTAGGCAGCTTCCAGCTGAGCCTGTCTCATGGCATAGACCTCCTGGAACTTGTCGTAGTCACCTACGTAGCGGTCCAGGTTGCCGTTGTGCATGTGGTAGATCAGGTTAACGACACTGTTTAAGAAAGGAATGTCGTGGCTGATCAGAATGAAGGCATTTTCGTAATCGTTCAGATAGCGCTTCAGCCACTCGATGTGCTCCACATCCAGGTAGTTGGTAGGCTCGTCCAGCAGCAGGATGTCGGGCTTTTCCAGCAGCAGCTTGGCCATCAGGACCTTGGTACGCTGGCCACCGGACAGCTCGGATACGTCCTTGTCCAGACCTACATCGGTCAGGCCCAGAGCGCGGCCTACTTCCTCTACCTTAGCATCGATGATATAGAAATCGTGGAGGGTCAGGGTGTCCTGGATCACAGCCAGTTCATCCATCAGTGCCATCATTTCTTCCTCGTCCACATCACCCAGCTTCTCGCAGATCTCGGTCAGCTGGGCTTCCATTTCAAAGAGCTAAGCAAAAGCGGACTGCAGCACGTCGCGGATGGTCATGCCCTTTTCCAGAACGGTGTGCTGATCCAGATAGCCAACGCGGACATTTTTGGACCACTGGATGGT
>JAFYLG010000126.1 GCA_017537225.1 Lachnospiraceae bacterium | reverse complement strand
GAATATTTATCTTTTCTTTCAAACATACTCACTTTCCTGCAAGATCATCAAGTCTTAGCCCATAGCAAATACCACACCAACCACCGCAGAGATACCGATAAATACGATGGGGTGCCACTTTTTTGTCTTACTAACCTTGTTGGTAAAGATCCACAGCAGAACTGCCAAGATCCAGCCCTTCCAGTTGATGGCGGCCAGGAAACCTGTTCCAGACATCACCATAGCGCCTGTGCTATCCATCATCTTTTCCATGAAAAGCAGATTGTCTGCCACCACCGCCAAACCAGCCGCTGCGATCAGGCCGGTGGAAGCAGGGCGCAGTCCGTAAAATGCTTTTTTTACGTAAGGGTTTTCCCGGAAATTCTTTAAAAAGATGGCAATGATCAGGATGATGATAATAGAGGGGGTGATCAAACCCAGAGTGGCCGTAACACCGCCCATGACAGCGCCTGTGGTACCATGCTGATTCATGCCGGTTACAAAACCTACGTAGGTGGCCATATTGACACCAATGGGACCAGGGGTGGATTCACCTACGGCGATCATGTTAGCCACATCATTAGCCGTAAACCAACCAGTAGCATCGGCCATACGATACAGGAAGGGAATGGTAGCCATGCCACCACCCACCGCAAAGAGACCGGTCTTGAAAAACTCGATAAACAAACGAAGATACAGCATCATTTTGCGGCACCTCCTTTATTCTTCTCGCTTCGGCCCATGCGATCTGCCAACAGGATGCCCAGCACAGCCGCAATCACTACGAAGAATACAGGGCTGATGTTGGCAAAATAACTGCCCAAAGCCACCGCCAGGAAGATCAATAAAGTCAGTCGATCCACCACAGCCTTCTTATACAGTTTTACCACCGCGTTGCAGATCAGGACACAGACGCAGACACGGATGCCGCCAAAGGCATGCTGCACCCACACGATGTGGGAGAACGCCTCGATCACACTGGCCAGCAGAGAAATGATGATCAGGGACGGGAACACTACTCCCAGAGTGGTCACGATGCCACCCAGGATCCCTTTGTACTTCTGTCCGATAAATGTGGCCGTGTTAACCGCGATAACACCGGGAGTACACTGACCGATAGCGTAATAATCCATCAGTTCTTCTTCCGTAGCCCAGCCTTTATTTTCCACCACCTCACGCTGCAGGATAGGCAGCATGGCGTATCCGCCACCGAAGGTCATAACTCCAACCTTAGCAAAGGTGAGGAAGAGATCCAGATATATGTTCATGATACTTCGCTCCTTATTCGATAAAGGCTTGCAGAAAATCCTTTCTTCGCAGCCTTCTTGTAAACTCACTTCAGTATACTCTCCTCCTTTAAGAAAATCAAGCTTTTCTCCATACAGAAAGCTCCCCCTGCGTCATTCGCAAGAGGAGCTTTTTGAAAGATTTACTATAAAACTTCCATTTGGTACTCTGCCGATCCACTTATAAACTGGAACGACTTTCGATTCTTTTCATCAATTCTGATGATGGATCAGCCCCACAGCCTTAGACACCTCCATCACTACCAGAGGCACCAGCGCCAGGCCCAGACCGATGAGATACAGTCTGGCGGGCAGATAGATCAGCTCAAAAGCCACGGACACAGGGGTAAACAGTACCAGAGCCACCAGCAGGATAGAGATAGCCGCTGCACCGGTCAGCTTCTTGTTGGTGAAGAAGCCAGTCTGAAACAGGGATCGGTGAGAGCGCATATTAAAGGCCTGGATGACCTGAGACAGAGCCAGCACCATAAATGCCATGGTCTGGCCGCCGGCCAGCATGCCGGTCTCACGACGACCGATCCAGAATGCCAACAGAGACAAGGCACCAAACATACAGCCCTGCAGGATCACTCTCAGACCCATGCCATTAGCAAAGATTCCTTCGCTCTTAGGCTTGGGACGACGATTCATGATCTCAGGATCCACATCTTCCATGCCCAGGGCGATAGCAGGCAGGCTGTCGGTGACCAGATTGATCCACAACAGCTGCATGGACACCAGAGGGGTCTCCCTCCACAGGATCATGGCAAAAAATACGGCCAGCACTTCACCGATGTTGGTACCCAACAGGAAACCCACTACCTTTTTGATGTTGTCGTAGATGCCACGGCCCTCACGGACAGCATCCACAATGGTGGCAAAGTTGTCATCGGTCAGGGTCATGTCGGCGGCACCCTTGGCTACATCAGTACCGGTAATGCCCATGGCACAGCCGATATCGGCCGCCTTCAAAGCAGGAGCATCGTTAACACCGTCGCCGGTCATGGAAACGGTCTCACCCTGGCGCTGCCATGCCTTGACGATGCGGATCTTATCCTCAGGAGACACACGGGCGTAGACTGCGATGTTGCGCACCTCACGATCCAGCTGGCTGTCATTCATCTGCTGCAGCTGCTGACCGGTGATGGCCTGATCTCCTTCCTGCAGAATTCCCAGATCCTTGGCAATGGCAGAAGCGGTCACCACATGGTCACCGGTGATCATTACGGGACGGATGCCAGCCTGACGGCAGACAGCCACCGCGTCTCTGGCCTCGGGACGAGGAGGATCGATCATACCTACCAGGCCCATAAAGGTCAGGTCTTTTTCAATGGTTTCAATGGTGATTTCCTTAGGCAGCTGGTCCATCACCTTGTAAGCAATGGTCAGCACACGCAGGGCCTGACGGCTCATGTCGTCGTTTTTCTCGCTGGCCTGTTCCAAATCGCCGGCTATGCACAGGGGACGGATGCTGTCAAAAGCACCTTTTACAATGGCCACGTACTTGCCGTCCATCTGATGAATGGTAGTCATTCTCTTACGGTCCGAGTCAAAGGGCAGATCTGCCACGCGAGGATACTGACCATTGAGCATTTCTTTAGGCATGCCATTCTTATGGGCCGCCAGGACAATAGCTGTCTCCGTGGGATCACCTACATGCTGTTCCTCACCGTTTTCCTTAAAGATCACGGTACCGTCACAGCACAGAGAACCATACTGCAGAAGCTGTCGCACCTTTTCGGAATTATCCGTGCTGATGTCTTCTGTCTCGCCGGTGCTGTCCAGATAAGTCTTGACCAGAGTCATACGGTTCTGGGTCAGAGTACCGGTCTTGTCAGAGCAGATGACGGACGCGCTGCCCAGGGTCTCTACGGCAGGCAGGCGACGGATGATGGCATTTTTCTTTACCATGCGCTGTACACCGATGGACAACACGATGGTAACGATGGCGGGCAGACCCTCAGGGATGGCAGACACCGCCAAAGAGACAGAAGTCATAAAGATCTCCATCACCGGCATACCGTCGCTGATACCTACCACAAAGATCACGGCACAGGCCGCCAGGGCCAGGATGCCTAAGTACTTACCTAAGCTGGCCAGCTTCTTTTGCAGAGGGGTCTGGCCTTCCTCTTCGCCTTCCAACAGGTTGGCGATCTTACCCATCTCGGTATCCATACCGGTACCGGTGACGATGGCCCGGCCACGACCATAAGTGACGCTGCAGCCGGAGTAGACCATGTTGATACGGTCGCCCAAAGGGGCATTTTCGTCGATTTGGGCATCAGCATCCTTTTCTACAGGGACGGACTCACCGGTCAGTGCAGATTCCTCGATCTTCATGGCTGAAGTTTCGATGAGGCGTCCATCGGCAGGGACAAAGTCACCGGCCTCCAACAGGATCAGATCACCGGGCACCAGATCCACCGCATCGATAACCATCTCCTGGCCTCCACGGATCACGCGGGCATGAGGGGCCGACAGACTTTTCAGGGCATCCAGCGCCTTTTCTGCCTTACTCTCCTGCATCACACCCATGATGGCATTGAGCACCACGATCAGCAGGATCAACAGGGGCTCAAAAAATTCGGAAGGGTGACCGCTCATGGCCGCCAGCACAAAAGACACACCGGCTGCTGCCAGTAGGATCAGGATCATCACATCCTTAAACTGGTCAAGAAAACGCTGGAAGGTAGTCTTTTTCTTCTTCTCCTTCAGGCGATTCTCACCGTACTCCGCCTGACGCAGGGCCGCCTCTTCCTCGGTCAGTCCCACCGTCAGACTGGTCTCCCAATGTCTGGTCATTTCCTCCTTTGAGTTACTGTACATGTTCATTCCACAACCTCCTATATCTGGGAATTAGTGTTACCTGAGACTGGGAAAACTATGTAAAACAGAAAGAAGCAACACGTTTATCTCCGGTCTCTGCTCGGAAATAAAAGTCTTGCTTCTTAGTATATGATACGGATCCACCAATCAGTCGATCGTACTGACGATATCATATCCCGCGGGCGCGTAAGCTACTCCCTTTTATCTGGTAGACAGTAATTTACCATATTCTAGAAAAATAATCAATAGAATATTTGTGATTTTTTTATGAAAACTAATATGTAACACCCTTTCCTGATTCCAGCAACGCATTATAAAAAGTACGATTTTTCAATAAATCCCGATTGATTTTTTTTGCGCTATCCAGTACACTGAGAAAGGTTGGCCTTGGCCAGTCAAGTATTTCCAGGAGGACCATATCCCCCATGAAACAGAGACATATCTATGTGCTGCTGATGCGCATGCCCGATACTGTTTCCAAGGCATTAAGCTTATGGATGCGTTTTCATTACACCCATGTCTCCATCGGTCTGGACGAAGATCTGGAGCATTTTTACAGCTTTGGTTACAGCGGCTTTCGCATTGAGAGCATCGAGCGCTTTAACAACTCGGACAAGGGGCCTTTCCCTTGCGCTCTCTACCAGATCCCCGTGTCCGAGGACACCTATGATCGAGTGAAGCAGCAGCTAATGGATTTCGTGGATCGCAAAGAGAATTTTAAATTTCATCTCTTTGGTATAGCTCTGGCTCTTTTTCGGGTCCGTCATAAATTTGAGGGCAGATACTTCTGCTCCCAGTTTGTATCGGAAGTTCTCCACGAATGTGAGGTCATGCCACAGCGCAAGCACTCTTCCCTGTTTATGCCCCGTGATTTCAGCAAACAGAAGGAGCTGCGTCTGGTATTCCAGGGAATGATGACCAGTCTGCCTGCCATTGCCATTACGCTAGAGGAGACTGCTGAGATTCTGTCTCACCTTTCTTTATGAGAAATACTTGACAGAGTTTCAAGAAATCACTATACTTACTTTGAACTTAAAACTTTTAACTTAAAACAATTAAAATTGAAACAATCAAACTACGACACTATTTCACACCGGGATCCTACCGATCCCCCATGGAGGAAACGATGATTCAGATTATTACCGATAGTACCTGTGATCTGTCACCTGAGTTGGTACAGAAGCTGGGCGTCCATGTGATCCCCCTGTCCATCTGTTTTGGTGCCGATACTTACACCGATGGCGTGACCATTGACAAAGAAACCTTTTACGCAAAATTAGCCGAAGCTGAACAGCTTCCCACCACTTCCCAGCCTAATCCTGCTGCCATGCTGGATTGCATGGAGCCTCTGCTGGAGCAGGGCGATGAGATCGTGGGTATCTTCCTGTCTTCCAAGCTCAGCGGTACCTTCCAGTCCGCTACCATCGCTGCCGGCATGGCCGATTCCGACAACATCCACCTGGTAGACTCTTTGAATGCCACCTTTGGT
>JAFYLG010000125.1 GCA_017537225.1 Lachnospiraceae bacterium | reverse complement strand
GCCCCGCACTGGATAGGATCCCCTTCTGTAGCCTTTGGGTGATAAAACATATCAGACAATAGCACTATCATATTCCGTCTGAAAAATCCATGTTCTTTTTATTGTGTTCGTTAATATCTCTTGCCTGAAAGATATTAGGCTGCCCACCTATGCCAGGCAATTGCCTATGGCGAGAATGAGGAGTGGGTTTACAGCGCAGTTGCCTTGCGAGGAAATCGGGTAGCATAAATGGTGAAATGCAAATAAAAAATAGAGTGGTCCCGGTTGACCCGTGTGCACCCATCGGCACTTGGCAAGCAGTGACACGAAGTGTTGCTGCGAGCCTTATGTGCCGCTATGCGTGCACTCGAGCGAGAGCGTGTTCAATAGGGACCACTCTATTTTTTATGACTATATACTCATTTGTAGCTAAGTTGATTTCTACTCAAAAGCAACTTATACTGTGAGCCTACTCCTCATCCTCGCCAACGATCAATTCCTTGGCATAAGGCAGACTCTCGATCCAGCGGCACACCACATGCCACTCATCCAGCTTGTGGTATCTGCGGGCATGGTAGATGTTCATCAGGGTCTCGTAATTCAGAGTGCAGGTGCGCAGCTGATTGTAGCTGGAAGGAAGCAGCTGGATCATGTCATACCAGTACTTTTTATCCTTGGTCTCCATGTAAGTCAGACGAACCTGTTCCAGATATTCGATGAAGACAGTGAATTTCTCCAGAGCCTCGGGAGTCATGTGATCGTGGCTGAAATCATCCAGAACAAAAGGCTTGCTGTGGATCTTGTGCATGGTAGAGCAGGAGTTGGCAACGGTGGCTACTTTGTAAGTGTCGTACTCTTTCCACCAGTAGAGAGGGGCATTAATGTCCACGGACACCAGGATCATGCGCATAAATTTGCGATGGTCACTACCGGCGCGGCACAGCTTCTTGGCCAGGTTCAGATCTTTTTCGCCCAGGATATAGTTGCCTTCCTCGTCGTATTCACTGTCACCCAGATGCCAGCTGTTCATAGGGTTGCGGGCACCGCGGATAGCGTTTTCCAGATTCATGACATCGTAGCGTCCGATTTGTAACATAATAAGTACCTCCTCTAAAGTGTAAGTTGAGAATGCGAATATAAAATTAGCACAGAGAGTGCCAAAGTATGGCAGCAACTGTGTCAAGTACTCTCTATATCATGTTACCATGACAAGGTAGGATATGACAAGGGTTAAGTTTTTAATAAGGTGATTTTCCTGAATCACGAATCAAGAATTTAAAGTGTATTTTTGAGATAAAGTGTGACATTTCGGTTGAAAAAAACAATGTGGTATGCTAAAGTAATATCATGCAAACAAGCGTGAGAGACGTTTGTTTCTAATTTTCTTTTACAATAAGGAGGAAAAAAATGAAAAGAAGAGTTTTAGCTCTCATCATGGCCATGGTTATGGTTCTGTCTCTGGTTGCCTGTGGCGGCCAGCAGGGCGGCAGCGAGACCACTGCAGCTAACGACGACAAGAAGACCATCAAGGTTGGTATGGTTACCGACGTTGGCGGCATCAATGACAAGTCCTTTAACCAGACTTCCTGGGAAGGTCTGCAGCGCGCTGAGAAGGAACTGGGCGTAGAAATCACCTACGTTGAGTCCAAGAGTGATGCTGACTATAAGACCAATATCGAGTCTCTGGTTGACGCTGAGTGCGACCTGATCATCTGTGTAGGCTTCATGCTGGCTAGCGCCACCATGGATGCTGCTAAGGCATATCCCGATCAGAAGTTCGCTATCATCGATGACAGCTCCTGTGCTGATCTGCCTAACGTAGCTTGCCTGATGTTCGAACAGGCTCAGGCTTCTTACCTGGTAGGTCTGGTTGCCGGTATGATGACTAAGTCTAATAACGTTGGTTTCGTTATTGGTATGTCCACCGGTCCCATGAACGAGTTCGGTTACGGTTATGTTGCCGGTGTTAAGGCTGCTAACCCCGATGCTACCATCCAGCAGTACAATGCTAACAACTTCGGCGATGCCGGTCTGGGTAAGACCGCTGCCAAGGACATGATCACCAAGGGTGCTGACGTGGTTTACCACGCTGCCGGCGGTACCGGTTCCGGTTGTATCGAAGCTTGTAAGGAAGAGAACGTATGGGCTATCGGCGTTGATACCGACCAGAGCCCTCTGGCTCCTCAGAACGTAATCACTTCCGCTATGAAGAGAGTTGACAATGCCAGCTATGACATCGTTAAGGCTGTTCTGGAAGGCACTTACAAGGCAGGCGTTAAGGTTTACGGCATGGACAACGGCGGTGTAGATATCGCTCCTACCAAGGATCTGCTGCCTGCAGACGTAATTGCTGCTGTTGAGGCAGCAAAAGAAGCTATCCTGAAGGGCGAGATCGTAGTTCCTAAGGATCAGGCTTCCTTTGAGGCTCAGTTCGGCGCTGACCTGTATCAGCTGGACTAATTTGTTCGTAATTCGAACCAATAAAAACTGAATATGTAAAAGAAAATGGGAACCGCTCGGAGCTTGATCCGGGCGGTTCTTTTATGCGCGAGCCTCGAATCGCGAAAGCGAATAAAGCCATGCGCATTGCACATGGCTCATTGCAAAAGACAGTGCCCAGTCTTTGGATAATTTTTTGTAGAAAGCATAACTTTCAGTAGCATTTTTATTGTCCATCATGTATAATGAAAGATGTATTTGTTTGCGCATTTTTAGGGAATGTGTAAACAATATAATTGGATTGATAGGAAAAAGTGATTTGTCACCAAAGATAAAGAGAACAGAAAAGGAGAATACTGTATGAGAGAGATCAGTATGGAGAGAGTGGAGCAGATCCGCCAGAATATTTACGATACCATCACCAGTGTGACCATGACCCATGAGCAGAAGCTGACTTCCATGTGCTGTCATGCCGATTCTCTGATGGAGGTCATTGACCTGCCTGAGGGACTGGATGAGTTGTTAAACGTGCCCATTCCTCAGAAGTGTATTTGCGATTTGAACGAAGGCCATGCTCCCATGCGTCCTCGTTATATTGTACCGGATTATGCTAAGTTTATGAAACAGGGCAGTAAGTTCCTGCAGCTGGATCCTCCTCAGGATCTGTGGGAGGCACTGAATTCCCTGCTGATTTTGTACAAGCATGTTCCCAGCGTTACCAACTATCCCGTATTTATCGGCAATCTGGATGAACTGATCGATCCTTTCTTAGAGGGTGTGGATGATGCCACTGCCTACAAGGCTATCAAGTTGTTCCTGACCCACATCGATCGCACCATCGTGGATTCTTTCTGCCACGCTAATATTGGCCCGAAACCTACCCGTGCAGGATTTTTGCTGTTAAAGGCTGAGGCAGAGCTGGAGAATGCTACTCCCAACCTGACCATGCGTTATGATCCTGAGATCAGCGGTGACGAGATGGGACTGGCCGGTGTAGAGTGTGCCCTTCACAGTGCGAAACCCAGTTTTGCCAACCATAAGATGTTCACTTCCGAGTTGGGAGAGGGCTATGCCATCGCCAGCTGCTACAATGGTCTGCCTATCGGGGGTGGTTCCTTTACTTTGTCTCGTCTGCTGTTAAATCACATCGCTGATCGTGCCGACAGCGTAGAGCAGTTTAAGAACGAGACTCTGCCCTATGTGATGGACATCATGGCTCGCTACATGGATGCCCGTATCAAGTTCATGGTAGAGGAGAGCAATTTCTTCGAGTATAATTTCCTGGCTAAGGAAGGCCTGATCAGTGTGGATCGCTTCTCTGCCATGTTTGGTATGGTAGGTATGGCCGAGTGTGTCAATACTCTGATGCAGAAGGAAGGCAAAACCGGTCGTTTTGGTCATGACGAAGAAGCTACTCAGCTGGCTGTTGAGATCATGGATATCATCGATGAGTTCAATAAGAACCATGTAAGTCCTTATTGCAAGGGTTCCGGTGAGCGCTTTATGCTCCATGCCCAGGTGGGTCTGGCCGATGATATTGAGACCAGCCCCGGCACCCGTATTCCTATTGGTGAGGAGCCTGCAGAGCTGATCGATCACCTGCGTGTTCTGGAAAAGTTCCACAAGTACTTCCCTTCCGGCACCGGTGATATTTTCCCCATCGACATTACCATTCATAACAATCCGGAGTATGTGCTGGATATTGTAAAGGGTAGTTTCCAGGGTGGTGGACGTTATCTGTCCTTCTACCGCAGTGACAGCGATGTGATCCGTGTGACCGGTTATCTGGTAAAACGCTCCGAACTGGAGAAACTGAAAGCAGGCAATGCTGTATTGCAGAATACCACCGGTTTGGGTCTGGGCGCATCCAGAAACTGCAAGATCCTGGATCGTAAGGTGCGCTGATATGGCAGTGGTAGCCATGGTCAATAAGATCATCCCCTTTAGCTCCGTAGATGGCCCCGGCAACCGGACAGCGATCTTCCTGCAGGGATGTAACTTTGACTGTCAGTACTGTCATAATCCGGAGACCATTCATTTGTGTGTAGGCTGTGGTGCCTGTGTGGATGTTTGTCCCACAGGAGCGTTGCAGTTGAGAGATGGCGCAGCAGACTACAGTCGTGTGATGCACAAAGACCTGGAAGGATTGCCCCAGGTGTCTCATGTGGTCTATGACCCGGGCAAGTGTGTCAATTGCGACAGTTGCATCCAGACCTGTCCTCATGGCAGCTCTCCCAAGATTCGTTTTATGACGGCAGAGGAGGTCATGGTTCAGGTTCGAAGACAGATACCCTACATTCGTGGAATCACCGTATCTGGTGGCGAGTGCACCAGACAGAGAGAGTTTTTGCTGGAGTTATTTACACTGGCCAAAGCAGAGAAGCTGACCTGTCTGTTAGACAGCAATGGTTCCTATGATTTTTCTCAGGATCCTGAGCTGATGGCCGTGACGGATGGTGTCATGCTGGACATCAAGGCCTGGGATAGTAAAGAGCACCATCAGGTCACCGGAAGAGAGAATGAGGCAGTGCTTCACAATGCCCGTCACCTGGCTTCCATTGGTAAACTGCCGGAGATCCGTACCGTAGTGGTACCGGGCCTGGTAGATGCCGAGAAAACGGTAACCAATATGACAAGGATGTTGGCTCCCTATTTGGGGCAGGGAGACATCCGATATAAATTGATCCAATATCGACCTTTGGGGGTGAGACCGGAATATGCAGTCTATTCCATGCCGGAGGAAGATTTTATGGAATATTTGAAACAGCTGGCTGTTTCACAAGGATTCACGGCGGTCATCGCCTAAATATACGCGGGCAATGATTACCGCAGAGATAAGGAGGAAGGTTCTTTGGCAAGAGTACATTCTGTGGACTTAAATACAAAAGTCATTGAAATGAAGAACATCGTCAAAAAGTTTGGCAACTTCGTGGCAAATGACCATATCAATTTGACAGTCCATAAAGGTGAGATCCATGCGATCTTAGGTGAGAATGGTGCAGGTAAGAGTACATTGATGAATGTATTGTACGGTTTGTATCGTCCCACCGAAGGTGAGATCTATGTAAAAGGGGTAAAGCAGGAATTTGACGGTCCCGGCGGTGCCATCAAAGCCGGTATCGGTATGGTGCATCAGCATTTTATGTTGGTACAGCCTTTTACTGTTACGGAAAATATCGTACTGGGTATGGAGCCTGTCAAAGGTGTTTCCCTGGATATGAAGAAAGCCAGAGAAGACGTGATCGCTATTTCTGAGCGTTATGGTATGTCCATCGACCCCGATGCCCGTATTGAGGATATCACCGTAGGTATGCAGCAGAGAGTAGAGATCCTGAAGGTTCTGTACCGTGGTGCAGACACCCTGATCTTGGACGAGCCTACCGCATCGCTGACTCCTCAGGAGATCCAGGAACTGATCACCATTATGGAGAACCTGACCGCTGACGGTAAGTCCATTATTCTGATCACTCATAAACTGAAAGAGATCAAAGCCTCCGCTGACTACTGCACCATCATTCGTTTGGGTAAGTACATCGATACCGTAAAGGTAGCAGATGTGACCGAGCAGGATCTGGCCAGCATGATGGTGGGTCGTAATGTTACTTTTAAAGTGGAAAAGCAGGAGATGGAGCCCGGCGAGGTGGTTCTGGATGTAAAGGATCTGGTGGGTCTGGATTATCGTAAGATCGAGATTTTAAAGAAACTGAACCTGCAGGTTCGCCGTGGCGAAATTTTGGGTATTGCCGGTATCGACGGCAATGGTCAGAGTGAGCTGGTAGAGATCATTACCGGTCTGCGCAAGGGCCAGAGTGGTTCCATCACCATCAACGGTGAGGAGATCTTCAATGCCAAGCCTCGTACGATTTTCTTAAAGGGTGTTTCCAGTATCCCTGAGGACCGTCATAAACATGGTCTGGTTCTGGATTTTTCCGTGGCAGAAAATATGGTATTGCAGAATTACCGCGAGCCTGCGTACCAGAAGCATGGTTTCTTAAAGAAAGATGCGATCCGTAAGTACGCTGAAGAAGCCATTGTCAAGTATGATATCCGTCCTGCCGGCTGCTACAATCAGGCAGCAGGTACTTTGTCTGGCGGTAACCAGCAGAAGATCATCATTGCCCGTGAGGTAAACAATGACAAGGATCTGCTGATCGCAGTAAATCCTACTCGTGGCCTGGACGTAGGTGCCATAGAGTATGTACACAAATATATCGTGGAACAGAGAAATAAAGGCAAAGCCGTTTTGCTGGTTTCCTTTGAATTGGATGAGATCATGAGCTTGTCCGATCGCATTGACGTTATCTATGACGGTCAGATCGTGGGATCTGTTGCCGGTAAAGATGCGGATGAAAATACTCTGGGCCTGATGATGGCAGGAGGTACAAACCATGAGTAAAGTAAAAAAAGTTCTCCAGAGCCATGTATTCCTGACTCTGGTCGCCATTGTGGTGGCATTCCTGGTAGGTGCCATTTTCCTGGTAGTAATGGGATACGATCCCATCAAGATCTACGGAACATTGATGGAAGGT
>JAFYLG010000124.1 GCA_017537225.1 Lachnospiraceae bacterium | reverse complement strand
CCGATTTATGGAGGCCCTGCCTACCCTGCCGGACCTGGCCCAGGTGGAAGAGGAGCGTCTGATGAAATTATGGGAGGGACTGGGTTATTATAGCCGTGCCCGCAATCTAAAGAAGTGTGCCATGACGGTGATGGAAAACTTCGGCGGTCAGCTGCCGGCTGACTATGAGGCACTGAAAAAGCTGCCTGGCATCGGTCCCTATACGGCGGGAGCCATTGGTTCTCTGGCCTATGGGCTGGCGGTACCGGCGGTGGATGGCAATGTTCTCCGCGTGCTGTCTCGTATCCTGTGCAGCTATGAAGATATCATGCAGACCGGACTGCGTAACAAGATGGAGCAGCTGCTTCTGCATCATATGCCAAAAGAGACACCGGGACAGTTTAATGAAGCCATCATGGAATTGGGCGAGACCATCTGCATCCCCAATGGCAGACCTTTCTGTGAGCAATGTCCCCTGCGGGAGGATTGTCTGGGATACGCTGCCGGTGTCCAGGAAGAACTGCCGGTAAAGGCACCGAAAAAGGCTCGCCGGATCGAGGAAAGAACCGTGTTGGTATTGCGTCATGAAGCCGTGGAGGAAGAAACGGGAGAGATCGACCGCAGGATCGCTCTGCGCAAGCGTCCCGACACCGGCTTGCTGGCCGGACTGTATGAACTTCCGGCTTTGGATGGTCACCTGACCAAAACGCAGGTGCGTCAGGCACTGGAAGCAGCGGGATATGACATCTCCGAAGTGGAACCCATAGAAAAAGCCCGCCATATCTTCAGCCATGTGGAGTGGGATATGACAGGCTATGTGGTAGAGTTAGAGACTTTGCCGGAGGAGACCGACTACCTTTTTGTGGAGCGCCAGCGCCTCCAGGAAGAGTATGCGCTGCCGACCGCATTCAAGGCATTTCGTAAGTGGATCCAGTGATCAGGTGAAGCAAGCAGGGCAGAGATCATGCTGGAGCCCTCAACTATAATACAATGTGAGTAAAGGGAATCTGTTCTTTTTCTAAAAGGGCAGCTTCCCTTTTTTGGCAGGTAAAGATCAGTACCTGACCGGAATAGTGTTCTGCCAGCCAGGACAGAGTGGCGGTCAGACGGTCATCGTCGTAAGTCAGGAAACAGTCATCCAGGATCAAAGGCATACCGCCCTGGGGAAACAACAGCTCAATGACGGCCAGACGCATGGCCAGATATATCTGCTCGATGGTGCCTCGGCTCAGGGATTCCAGAGGGATCGTGCGGGAAGCAGTGGTGGGATATCCCGGAGCAGTGAACGAAGACATGTCAGCCGAATGGTGTCCTCGTACAGACATGTGGAGCTGACCGTCCACAAGTACTTCGGTATAGGCTCCACCGGTAAGGCCTGCCAGGATCCGGGACATCTCTGGGCTTAGTCGGGGACCAATGTCATTCTCCATCTGTTCGGATAATTTTTGCAGGGTGGAAGCAGCCAAAGCGATAGACTGGATCTCCAGACGGATCTGGTTTTCCTGCTCCTGACGCAGTGTCAGCTGCTCCAGCTCATCCTCCAGAGTCTGCGCCTGTTCCAGCAGATGATCATGATCCCATTCCTGACGGCAAACCATTTCGTATTGTTCTTGCAGGGTTTCCATGCGATGACGCAGACGCTGAACAGCCAGAGAGGAAGAGGATTCAGGAGCATACCAAGGCTGGTCTTCGTCTATTGCTTCCTGATCACAAGGATCTTCCTCCTCATCGTCAACGATAATGGGAGCTGGCCGTCGAAACAGACTGATCAGCAGGGAAAGAAGGGCGGCAGCGCCGCACACCAGAGCGGCTGTCTCATGCTGTTGGCGCCATAACAGGGCGGCACCTATCCCCAGGACCACTGCAATAAAGAATGCCGGGAGTGACGGTGAGAGTCGACCATGGGAAGGCGTGTGAGAGGAATGTCTGCTGCTGATGTGATCCTCACCGGTTTGATCAGGAAAATGGGAATGTAAGGAAGTAAGTTGTTCCAGACAATCGTCCATGTCCATCTGCAGAGCTGCTTTGCGCTCCTGGAAAGATGTGTTTTGGAGCTGTTGTTCCAGTTGCTGCAATGCTCGCTGTTTGGTCAGGAGCTGCTGCTCTAAATCGGGGGTGAGCAATGATTCCTGCTGCTTGCGCTGGTTGCGCAGCCAGGACATGGCAGATGGATAATGGATCGTATCACTGCCTGTCTGGTGCAGATCCGTCAGTTGGCGAGCAAGCTCCTGCGCCAGACTGGTATCGGGGGCGCTGCCGATACTGCGGACACTGATGGTGTTGTAATAAAGAGATTCGGTCAATCCCTCCAGACAGCATTCGGCCAGCATGGGATCACTGCAGGGAACGGGATTTTGTCTGTGAGAGGACAGCAGACAAGTCCGGCGGTCGGCGCGGAAGCTGCGCTGGATCTGGTAAACTTCTTCTTCGGTCTCCAGAGTCAGGATGCCTCCGTAGGTGGCATCGTGATCCCAGGGAAGATAACGGGAGTACAGATCGCTGCGGGCGGCTCGTCCCCGTCTTCGCTCCAGACCAAAGAGCATGCAGCCAAGGAATGTGTGGAGGGTGGATTTACCGGCTTCGTTAGGCCCGTAGATCACGTGGATACCGTCCTGAAAGGAGAAGGTTTTTTGATAAAATTTACCAAAACCGTAGATAACAGTTTGGATAAGCTTCATGAGCGGCCTCCTTCCTGCAGGCAGGCGCGAGTGCCGTAGGCCATGGCTTTGTCCTTGAGCGGACCATCGGGCAGGGACGAGATCTCTGCTAAAAATCTCCCCAACAGGTCCTGACTATGAAGATAACGCAGGCGATCATAGTCCAGGGCGACCTGGGTCTGATCGGTCCACTGACGAATACGGTACTGTGGCAGAGCTATGGGGGTGGTCAGATCCAGATCTGCGTCACGTTGGCCGGTGAGAGTCACCAGATAGATGTTTTCCTCACCTTGGGAAGACATAGCCCGGATCAGACTGTGTCGCAGGGATTCGCGGGTGCTCTCCGGTGTCACTGTGACAGACAGAGGAATATACTGGGCGGTACCGCAGGGAATAAAGCGCAGCTGAGTGCGGCGCAGTGTCACATCAGCCAGTACATAGCCGCGTTCCCCCATATCGGTGTGGTCGGTAGGCTCGGGGGAGCCACACCAGGCCAGTCGCAGGTCCTCACGGATCTGAGGTTTGTGGATGTGTCCCAGAGCCACATAGTGAAAGCCGGCGGCAGCCAGACGGTGGATATCGATAGGGATGTGGCGGTCATCGCCGCCGTGACCCAGAAGAATGTGGATCCGGCCATCTCCGGGGGCCTGCAGATCATCATAAAGGGAGTCTCGGATCTCTGACTGATGATAACTGAAGCCATGGACCTCTGTATGCAAAACTTCCAAATAGACAGAGTCCATCTCAGCTTCACTTAACATAGTCACATGGTCGCTCCAGACAAAATCCCGGTAGTGAGAACGGGGGCCCATATGGTCGTGATTGCCGGCGATGAGGACTACCTGAGCAGTGGTCAGAGTATCAAAAAGGGCGTTGACCTCCTTCAGATCCCGCAGGAGGGGCTGTCGGTGAAAGAGATCGCCTGCGATGAGTAAAAGGTCAGCAGACTGCTCATTGGCTACATCAATGATGTGACGAAGAGACTCCCAGAGTGCCTGATGTCGGCTCTCGCTCCAGGGATATCCTTTGTCCGGATGCATGCCAAGATGCAGATCTGCGATATGTATGATCTTCATGGAATACCTCGCATGGTGGAATGTACTGATAAGGGCAAGAGAGGAGATCCTCTCGTTATTATTGTAAACACAGAACATATGTTTGTCAATATAAAGGATAACCTGCACAAGAAAAGGCTGTCCATATAACATGGGCAGCCTTTTTGTATCAGTGATGAAAAATAGAATCATTTCTCCCGTGATTCAAAACAATGATTCAGATAAATAATATGAGATACGGCAATGATGGCACTGCGCAGCATGATCTTTTCCCGGGAGAAGGTCACGCCGATGTGCTCCACCGTGTCCTTTAGATCGAACTGATAAAACAGTACATTCTCCAGCTCAGCGCAGAAATAGTCATAGGCGATCTGGTCGGTGTATACCAGTCTCTGCATGGCAAACAGCTGGCCGATATGCTCCAGAGAAAGCACGCTTTTTAAGACCGTGACACAAATCAGGTGCGCGATCTGGTCGGCATAATAGAGCTTGCGGGTGGGGCTGTTGATCAGTCCTTTCTTCACATAATTGCTGATCATGGAGCTTGTGATCTCCATGCAGCCCAGAGGAGCTAAAATACCGTTGATATATTGAGTTGTCTGTTCCAGATAAAAGCCTACATTGGGGATCTGGTCCCAACGGGGCAGGTGAAAATCTGCCAGTGTTTTCTCCAGAGAGCCCTGTGATCTTGTGTCCATGTGCTTAGTATAGTCCCAAACAGTCAAAAAGTCAAGAAAGGGAAAATCCTCACTTTTTGAGAGGGTTTTGGACTAAAATCCTCACTTTTAGCGTGTGGTAATTTGGTTTCAAATGAGCTATGATAAAGACATCATAACTTATGAGACTGTGGCGGCAACTTCGCCAGCCTCATATTCTTTCACACACTTCAATAAAAATTGATACCGCAGCTGGGCGGCCTTCCACTCGTAGATATAGCAGTCTACCATGGCCGGATCCAGGGCCTGTTCAAAATTGATCTGGGCACAATCGATGGCTCCCTTGGTATGAGCCAGCTCCCGCTGCAGCTGAGCCATTTCTTCCTGGCGTTTCTTGCGAGCCAACTTTTCCTGTTTTGACATATCCGTTCCCACCTTATTGCAAAAATAATCATATTCCCAGGGTCAGGGGTTCTTATCGGGGGCTTCTGTATTTCTAGTATAATCCAAAACTGGGAGAGATATTCATAAAACTGGAAAATCAAAGGGTATCATATATTTCCATACAAAATTACTACAACAAAAAGGGGGAAGGACGATGCGATCAGGAATGATCGCGGTCTGGGATCCGGACCGCGAATACGGAGAAAAACTAAGTAAATATTTGCACCGGCAGGGACGATGGGATTTGGCGGTGGTTTCTTTTGGCGATGTGGAAAAATTGCGTTTGGCTGTCGATTGTGGACAGGTAGCAGTGGCGGTGATCGGACAGCAGGAAGGGACTGAAGATTTTTCATCACAGATCCCAGGTGCGTTGGATATCTCTCCCATTCCTGTTGTTATATTGAGTCACGATCCAAAATACAAGTCCATGGATACGGCCATAGAGACAGAGAATGTGTCTGCCAGTAGGTCTGCATCGGCAAAACGGTGGTATTTTTACAAGTTTCAGCCGGCAGGGAGGTTACTGTCGTTGTTGTCGAAGATTCGGGAGGGTCTGGCAGGTGAGACTTTTGTCAGTGCCAGTCCGGCCAGGATCCGTGGGATCTATTCGCCCCTGGGAGGATGTCTGAAGACATCGTTGGGACTGGTAATGGGGTGTCTGTTGGCGGAGGACAGGCGTTGTCTCTTTCTGAGCCTGGAAGCCCATTCGGGATTTCGCACGTTGTTCGGAAGACAATATCCGGTGGATCTGTCGGATCTGTTTGCCCAGATGCGGCAGGGAGGAGAGCTATTGGGGCTACTGGCGGAAGCTGTACAGCCTTTTGGAAAATTGCAGTATGTTCCCCCGGTGATCTGGCCGGTGGATGTGCGGGAGGCAGAGTTTTCAGAGTTACAGAAGTTGCTGCAAATCCTTGCTTTGTGCGGACGATTTGATGAGATCATCCTGGATGTGGGACAGGATCTGGCTTGTCCGGAAAAGGTGCTGCAACTATGTGACGAGATCTATCAGCCGGAAAAGGAGGATATTTTTTCCCGGGGGAAGCTGGCAGAGTATGAGGCATATCTGCGGATCACCGGACAGGAAAGTCTGTGTGAACGCACAAGGCATATTCCGCTGGCTCGCCTG
>JAFYLG010000012.1 GCA_017537225.1 Lachnospiraceae bacterium | reverse complement strand
GTTGAGAAGGCTCACGAGGAGCGCTACAATCAGATCCTGAAGAACCTGCAGGAAGGCAACACCTTCAAGGGCGATGCCCCTCTGGGTTGGAAGTGCCGCAACTGTGGTCATGTTCACTACGGTGAGGAAGCACCTGAGATGTGCCCTACCTGCGCACATCCTAAGGCTTACTTTGAGAGAAGAGCTACCAACTACTAATCCTAGAAACAGTGGTGGAAGACTTGCTATCATATTGACATCATGGCAGACAACTGAGTTGACATCACAGGTGACATCTAAGTAGACATCGCAGAAGACATCATGGAATGACAGAAGGATCCTAAGATCCCCATAAAAAGTTACACTATCTTTGATAGAGTATTAGACAGAATAATAAATGCAGAAAGTAAGGGGTCGGAGAAATCCGGCCCCTTTTCCCCAAGGAAGGAGCAAACCATGAAGGTATACGGAGCAGATATTTGTATCGACTGCAGAAATTATAAGGCTATCGCACGTAAACGAGGATTTGTAGATTCGGAGTTGGTGTCCTATGTGGACATCACGGAAAACACAGCCAACTTGAGAGAATTCCTGGCGATCCGTGACAATGATCCCATCTTCGACATAGTAAAAGAACGAGGCGGTATCGGTATCCCGCTGTTTGTCAAAGAGGACGGTACCAAGACCTTTGAGATGGATGAGGCCTTTGCCTGGATCGGTCAGCCTCCGGTAGAAGAGGATGAGATCGAAGAGAAGATGATGGCTTGTAGTATTTTTGGGTGTAAGTAATAGAGGATGGAAATAGAGAGCGTTAACAAGGGCCCGGGAGCGATCCCGGGCCCTTGCACGTTGTAAACAGGAAATCAAAAGAGAAGGAAAAATCGAACAAATTTTCGGAATACATTGACGAATAAAACGAAATGGACTATAATTACTCCATAATATATTTATCCTGGTAGCCGAGGGACGTGCTTCCACCTGTTTCGAGCTTGTGCGAAAGGGGTGGTGCTTTATGAGTACATATGAAGAATTGATGATCATTTTGACTGTGGCATTATTGATCGTAGCCATTCTAAGTTATGCGCATAAAAAATAGCCGTCCGACCCTAGCAAAGTTGACGACTATTTTTTAGTTAACCATTTTGCCGGAGCGGGTGAGTTGCATTCACCTCTCGGCTATCCTGATAAGTATATTATAGAAGTATCCATACTGTTTGTCAATATAGGAAAAAGAAAAAAGAACCAGTACAACCCCATTTTGCGCATTGGCTTGGCTTGGACTAGGGATTTGTATCATATAAAAATAATTTACAAATAGTAAAATTGTGTGTCGAATTTGTGTGAAAATCTTGTGTATATAGGTGAAAGGGACAAGAAAGGAGGCATCTCATGGAAGATACAAAAATCGTACAGATGTATTGGGATCGGGATTCGGATGCCATCGTTCACACCGCAGACAAATACGGTGCTTACCTAAGGACCATCGCGGTCAATATTATAGGCAGCCATGAGGATGCGGAGGAGTGTGTCAATGATACCTATATGAGTGCCTGGAGGGCCATGCCGCCTCATCGCCCTATGATCTTATCCACATTTCTTGGGAAAATCACCAGAAACCTGTCCTTTAACCGTTATAAGCAGATCCATGCGGACAAGCGTGGTGGCAGTCAGATCCCCTATGTGTTGGATGAGCTGGCGGAGTGTATTGCTGGCACAGGCAGTGTGGAGCAGACGCTGGAGTACGATCAGCTGGTGGCGACCATCGATACCTTTTTGGATACGCTTTCTACGGAAAAGCGAGTGATGTTTGTGCGACGCTATTGGTATAACGACAGCATGGCAGACATTGCCGGACGGTTTGGTAAGCGTGAGAAAACGGTGTCCAAGTCATTGGAGCGGATCCGCCGAGACCTTCGTCACTATTTGGAAGAAAGGGGATATCGGGTAGAATGAGTGAGAAATTATATCAGGCCATGGGTGATATCAGTGAAAAGCATATCCTGGAAGCTGAGCAATTTTCGGCAGCGGCTCAGAACGGGTCTGCCACATCTGGAGGGGGATCGGTAAAGAATATCAGAAAAAATTGGAAGATTTGGGGTGCGCTGGCAGCCTGTCTGGCACTGGTGGTGACACTGGGAGCATTGGGGCATATTACCCTGGGTCAGGGAAATTTCATAGAAGCAGAGAAATCTACGATCATCGGTGGGGTTGAGCGAAACTATAAGAAGAATTCCGCTGGCACGCAGGAAGTCGCTATTATATGGCCGGCAGAATATATGCTGGAGCATGAAAAATATAACGGCATTCTCTTTGACGGTCGTGGTTATCGCACCAGAGCCAATGCCATCGGAGAACATCTGCTGGGAGAAGAATTGGGTAGCAGTATCGGTCAGGGATATGATATTTATACGGAACAGCCCCTTACTGAGGAATTTACAGTGCGTAGGATCCTGGATGTTTCACCGGAGCTGCTGATCGCCGTAGCGATGGATGGTGGATGGTATGTCTATATACAGGATGAGTATGCGCCGCCCCGCACACTGGGGCAGATGATGGAAGAAGCTTCGTTAGGTGACACATTGACGCTGCAGAGATTTTCTGATTATGAGGGTTTTACTGCCAAAGGTCATTATGCCATCGAAGATGATAACTATATCTGGCAGGTGCTTTCTCAGTGTGGGGATGCCGCTATCATAGAAGGGAAAGAAGCAGAAGATTGGAACTGGGGCCGTGGCGAGAGAAATTATATCAGCTTTACAGCTACCTCCGAGTCTCTGGGTATCTATAAAAAAGTGTTCTACATTACCGAAGATGGCTATGTGGATACCAATATTTTTGAGTATGGTTATCTGTTTTATATCGGAGAGGAGGCAGCAGGTCAGATCATCTCCTGTGTAAGAGACAATGCTGTATCGGCAGCACCTGAGGTATATGAATATCGTTTGGCCGGAACACTGACGGCCATCGAAGATGGCTACGTGCTGATCGATGATACCATCCTGTGCCGTGACCCTAAAGATGGCATGGTTTTCAAAGTACCTGCGGAGGATATTCGTGTCCGTCGTTGCATCGAATTTGGTGGTCTGAAAGAGGGAGACATCGTAGTGGTCAGCTTCCGGGGAGACATTGATGTGGAGAATGAAAATACCATCCGGGATGCCAGAGGGATAGAACAGGGATTTCTGGAAGATGGTTCGGTATATACCTTAGAGTAGATGGGATAAGGTGCTGTTGATATAAGAGAAAAGGTGAAGGAGAGAGGCTAAGTCAGCTTCTCTCCTTTTTTATAATTTCATTTTTGGGGAAGAAGTGTTGACTTTTTTGAAAAACAGAATATAATAATTACAAGATGTAGTTTATAAAACTACATCAAAGGTATTACAAAAACCAATTTCTCAAGAACAAGATAAAACTAGTATCACGATTGGAAAAAGGAGAGCTGATCTATGTGTAATCTCAAACATCCCAAGGAACCCGGCAGTGCTATTACCCATTGTATCGGCTGTCTCATGGCCGTATTTGCTGCTGTACCGCTGATGTTGCGGGCCATGCATCAGCCGGATATGGTCCATATGGTCAGTCTCAGTATCTTTATCGTCAGCATGATTTTATTATATGCGGCCAGTACCATCTATCATACTCTGGACATTTCACCTAAAGTCAATGAGATGTTAAAGAAGATGGATCATATGATGATTTTCATCCTCATTGCCGGTACTTACACACCTATCTGCACCATTGCTATTGGAGGTCGGGTGGGCTATGGCTTGTTGGCTTTGGTTTGGGGTATCGCTGTTGTGGGGATCGCCATCAAGGCATTTTGGATCCATTGTCCTAAATGGTTTTCGTCCGTTTTGTACATCGGTATGGGATGGGTCTGTGTATTGGCTTTTACCCAGCTGCTCAATGCCCTTAGTGCGTCTGCCTTTGGCTGGCTTCTGGCAGGTGGCATCATCTATACCATTGGCGGTGTGATCTATGCTTTGAAGCTGCCGCTGTTTGATGAGCGTCACAAAAATTTTGGTACCCACGAGATTTTCCATCTTTTCGTCATGGCTGGCAGTGCCTGTCATTTTATTGTGATGTATTCCTATGTAGCACCGATGCCACTGGCGTGATTTGCGGAATCTTTCCTTAAGAAATCTTTCCAAAATAATGGATTGCAATCACCAAACTTTGGTGATATAATAACCTCATCTGTTGTATTCTGCCCTTTTATGGGAGGAGCGATCCGGCTGGGATACAAAACGAAAAACGACTGAGAGGTAAATAAAATGAGCGAAGAAATGAAGAAGAATGACCTGAGCCTGGCTTGGGATAACTGCCAGACTTGGATGGAGAGCGGCGAAGCTCTGACTGTTAAGGTAGATAGCGTAGTAAAGGGTGGCGTAGTTGCTTTCGTTGAAGGCATCCGTGGTTTCATTCCTGCATCCAAGCTGACCAACAGCTATGTTGAGAAGCTGGAGGACTTCGTAGGCAAGGAGATCGAGGTTCAGGTTATCACTTGCGAGAAGGCTGAGAAGCGTCTGGTTCTGTCCGGCAAGGAGCTGGCTCAGAAGAAGGCTGCTGAGGCTAAGAAGGCTCTGAAGGAGCAGTTCAAGGCTGGCGCTACCGTTGAGGGTACCGTTGAGTCCATCATGCCTTACGGTGCATTCATTCGTCTGGCTGATGGAGTTTCCGGTCTGGTTCACATCTCCCAGATCAGCGACAAGCGTGTTAAGGCTGTTGAGGATGTTCTGGCTGTAGGCGATGCCGTTACCGCTAAGATCATCAACACCGAGAAGGGCAAGATCAGCCTGAGCATCAAGGCTCTGCTGGTTCCCGAAGAGGTTGTAGTAGTAGAGAAGGAGCCCGTATTCAACTACAAGGAAGAGGGCAAGGCTTCCACTAACCTGGGCGATCTGCTGAAGGGTCTGAAGTTCTAATTGAACAATGCATAATGAGCAATTTAAGGCGGAAGTGGCGGTAGTCACTTTCGCCTTTATTCGTATGAGGAGATATCATGGACAAGAAACTGCGCATCACCGATGAAAACTGGATCTATGGCAGTTATCATCGTATCCATTACAAAAAAGATATGCTGTATACCTTTTTTCAGTATGTGGATATCCACTTTGTCTGGAACGTGGGCATGGGCACCTTTTTTCTGCAGGACCGGCTGGTAGAGCGTCTGCAGAAAAAGGGGCTGATTTCTGGTGCCCAGGTTTGTCAGTATCAGGAGTCTGCGCTTAAATTTTTGTCTCAGATGGCTGGCTATGATGAGTGGCCCATTGAAGATATCTATGGGAAAGTACGTCGGATCCGACGGGATGTGCTGGGTGCAGATAGACTGGAACAGGACCGCAGACAGCAGATGGCAGAGGGATGTCAGTTTGCGTTAGAGCGTGGTATCGATCAGACGGCCAAGAAGGAAGCTCTTTTGCAGGAAAAAGAGGCTGTAATACTGGCATTGTGTCAGCCGGAGTATTTGGACTGCATGAAACAGGATATGAAAACGGCACTGGCTCATGAATGCAGGGTCTATGTGCTGGTCAGTGAGGAAATGGGTGCTTGTCTGCCTGGACGTCAGGCCTTGGAATCTGTGCTGGGAGATGAAGTCGTATATCTTACGATGGAGGACGAGAGTCTGGGACTGCGTCTTGATCAGATCTCCTATGACGAATTCCTGCAGTCTGCCATCGACCAGGGGCATGCCGCTTTGCTGGTATATGGTGAGGAAGGACTGTTGCACTGTCGAAATCTGCAAATAGAGTCTATCGTCCAGACATGTCCCTTTGGCTATCATGCCAGGGCGATGGTAAATCAACTGGACGAGGAAAAATTCAACGTGGTCTATGTGCCGAAGCATTTTGACATCACCCGATGGGTGGGGACGACGGAGAAGACCCAGCTGTCCTACTGGCAGCTGTGGCAGCTGTGGAAAGATCATGGAGACAGCATCTATGAGATGGCTGTGGAACAGCTGTATCGATCCTACCCTCAATACTTTTTAAACGTATATGAAAACGGCAGCACTTGTCCGGAGGCAAAGGCAGAGTATCCGATCCAAATACTGCGAGAGATGGCAGATGGTATTTCGTCCTATTGTGGTTTGCGTGATCAGGCTATTGGTCAATATATGGCTCGTCAGTCTGGCCTGACCTATCTGTCCGGATATTTTACAGAAGAGATGAAAGAAGTGCCTGTCCCCTGGGACAGCAAAAAACCACAGACCGGCATCCTGGTTCACGGGATTCGTCTGGCATCGGCAGAAAAAGCCAGGATCCTTCATTGTGATCCGTCTCGGACCCTGAGGCAGCAGCTGGGGGATGTTTCGAAGATGCAGGAGGGAATGCAAACGTCTGTCGTGGATGGGAGTCATCGTCTGCAGCTGTGTTCTAATTTTTTGTTTTTCCTGACTCCTAAATTGACGGAACTTTATAACCGGCTGCGTAAAGATCGTCCCCGAGAGCAACTGAGAGAAAAGCAGGGCCATCTGGATTATCAGTTATACTGGGAAAGTGGACGACGAGTTGAGAGTTTTCCTCTGTATCGCAAGGCGGTTTTGGCGAAAAAGAGGGACGGCAAATTTATATTGAGCCAGTATGCATTGGGCGGCGGTAAGCTGCAGATCGCAGGAACCGGTGGGGCAAAAGCTTCCATTTCCTGGACAGTGGAGGCAGTCGATTGTGTAGAAGAAAATCCTGTTTCTATCACAGAGCTTCCATTGGAATCCATCACAGAAACTAACAAAGAAGTTAATGCAAAAGTTAACACAGGGATCCAAATCTATACCCCCTACCTGTCGCGAGATGATGATGGAGAAGGCATGTTTGCCAACAGTTATCGCCGTCTGGTGGGAGAAGGGCGGATCAATCTGGTGATCATTCAAGATAAGATCCACTGCATCCGTAGAGGGGATGTGGTCCTGCCCAGTATCGGTGTGGTAGTCTCGCTGAGCCAATCATATGGTCAAGACATAATAGAGGCGCTGAAGTTGACAGAACAGGAGGATGGCTATTTTGACGTGGATGGCCTCTTGTTGGACATTACCTTGGATGGACCTGCGCAGATCGATCCGGAGGAGTGGCGGCAGGTAGAATGGGCCTATGGCGGAGGTTTGACGCTGATTATGGATGATCAAAGTATCTATGGAGCAGATCGCCGGGAAGAGATGCAGGAAGAGGAAGGTACAGAAAGCCTGACAAAAGAAGGTTGGCTGTCACCACTGTCTCGTCAGACTCAGGAAAGTGCCCTTCATGTGCTGGTGAAGCATCCCCGTACTGCCATTGGTATCGCAAAGAATGGTGATCTGTTTGTGCTGGTATTCTCAGGACGAACCAGGATGTCTACCGGGGCCGATTATCAGGAAATGTGCCACATTGCGAAAGTGTTGATTCCTGATGTGGAATCTATGATGAATGTGGACGGCGGCGGATCATCGGTGTTGGGAATGGCCATCGATGGTCATTTTATGGAATTGAGTTATCCAGCCACCTCTATGAGCAGCTGTGCCGGTATGGTACGCAAGGTGAATACGGTACTGTGTTTGGAAGTGTAGTTGATAGAGGAAATGATTCTGGATATTCCATGTCACATATGAGAGCCAAATGTTGTGTATATGGATAAGAAGGTTGGAAGGGAGGTGTCGGCATGGAAGATGTAAAAATCGTGCAGTTATTCTGGGACAGAGATCCGGATGCGATCGATCATACTGCCAGAAAATACGGAGATTACTGTTTTTCTATTGCCAGAAATATCCTGGGAAATCATGAAGACGCCTATGAGTGCGTCAATGATACCTGGTTATCCGCCTGGCGATCCATGCCGCCTCATTGGCCAGATCTCTTATCCGCATTTCTTGGAAAAATTACAAGAAATGCTGCATACAATCGATATAAGTTGACTCGTGCAGAGAAACGCGGGGGCAGTCAGACAGCACTGGTGCTGGATGAATTGTCGGAGTGTGTGGCAGGAAAGTATGAGGTGGAACAGGAAATCGAATATAAGGAATTGGTTGCCGCCATCGATGCTTTTTTGGACACACTTTCGGAAGATGCGAGAAGGATCTTTGTTTGTCGCTATTGGTACACTGACTGTATTTCGGATATTGCCAGACAGTTTGGAAAGAGGGAAAACACAGTTACCAAGATGCTGAGTCGCAGCCGAGAAAAACTGCGTCAGTACTTGTTGGAAAGGGGTTTTCAGGTATGAAGAGTGACAAGTTGTATGAAGCGATGGGCGATATCAGTGAGAGGCACATCCAAGACGCAAAGCAGAAGCATTTGCTTCAAAAACCTGTCTGGAAAAAATGGCAGTGGGCGGTAGCTTGTGTGATCTTGCTGATGGCTGGCTTTTGGGGCTATTATGCACTGAATACTACGGTAGTCGGTGGTTTGGAACGCCACTATAAAAGTATTTCCGTTTCAAGTTCAGAAATTGCGAGGACATGGCCGTGGGAATACCTGACTACTCCGGAGAAATATGGTGTAGTAATTTTTGAAGGACGGGAATACAGGTTGCGAGGGAATGGAATCGGCAGGGAGTTGTTGGGCGAGACCATGGGGACTTGTATTGCAAAGGGATATGATGCCGCTACGAAAATAACCCATACTGACTCCTTTGAGGTTCGTAAAATCAATCATACTTCTCAAAAATATCTGGTTGCAGTGGAGATGGAGGGCACATACTATGTGGCGATCTGTACAGATAACGAGATTCCATCCACTTTTGGGGAATTGATGGACATTTATGGTCTGCCTTATACGGTAATGTTTGATAAAGCGGGGCAATTGGCCATCAACAACGACAGCTATATCTGGCAGGTCTTTTCCTCGTACCGTGATGCTCGGATAGTGAAAGAGGGGACCGATTGGCAGCCTATTAAGAGGAAATATCTTACCTTTACGATTACTTCAGAGGCACTGGGGGTATATAAACGAGTATTTTATGTGTCGGAAGATGGATATATCAGGACAAATATCTTTGAAATTGCACATGAATATGAAATCGGAGTAGAGGCTGCAGGGAAAATTCTTTCTTATGTGAAGGAGAATTCTACAGTGACAGAACGGGAACCCTTTGAGTATAGGATTGCCGGTAAATTGAAAGCGATTGAGGATGACTATGTTTTGATCGATGATTCTGTGATGTGCCTGTTCCCCTTTGAAGGGATGGTGTTAAAGGTGCCTACGGACAGTATTCACATTCGACGTCTTACAGAGTTGGAAGGTATTGGATTGGAAGATATAGTAGTCGTGACATTCCGCGGAGATATCGATGTGGACAATGAGAATACCATCAATGGAGTTGTTTCCTTAGAAAAGGGGAGACTTACTAGAGGGGGAACGCCAGAATAGAAAACGAGGAGCCATTATGGCTCCTCGTTTTGATTGACAAGGCTCCCGATCTCGTATAGCCATTCCCCCCACTGGTAATAGTATTTTCCGTAAGGGTGGAGATCATCGGCACAATACTGAGGATCAAGCGCTCCGGTGCCATCATCAAACAGAGGATTGACATCTACGTAGAAAAAGGTTTCGTTGTCAGCCAGGGAAGCGATATGTTCGTTGACCTGGTTGATGGTTTCGTTTGCCACATAGTCTCGTTTTTCTTTGCCGTTGGCCACAACACGCAGGTTGGCGCAAAGGATGATCCGGGCATCAGGATGTAACTCGTGGATCCTGGTAGCTACATGAGTGTATTGGGAACGGATGGAGGATAGCGGATAGCCCAGTTCGTTGATTCCCAGCATCAGATAGATCTTGCCGTAATGTTGCGTGGTCAACAGAGCCTCCAGTGTGGTTTCTCCCAGACCTGGTACATCCAGAGTTTTCTTGAAAACGGAAAAAGAACTTAAGCCGGAGTAGGCAAAGAAAGTAGCCGTTTTCAGCTCAGCATAGTCTCGTAGTCCCACGGTGCGGGAGTCTCCGATGAAGAGGGCATCAGCAAAGAACTCATCTTTGGTAGAAAGAGGGGGTGATGCCATGTTTTCCAGAACTGGGAGATTTTGAGCTGCAGTATCCTCCATAGTATTCTCTTCCTCGGATGCAGCACTATCCTCTACAGGATAAGAAGTCGTAGATTCAATAAAACCAACAGTATGATCAATGCTTTCCGTTTGCATGGGGTCACGGAGATTTTTTTTAGACAACAAAAAGAGAAGGACCGCCGTTAAGACGATCAAAACTAGAATGGACGGCAGAATGAGGCGACGATTCTTCATTGGTAAGGCTCCTTCAGAGATTCAAAAGGTTTACAATAATAGTGTATCAGTCGCCGGAGGAAAATGCCATTACGATTCGTTTACAAAATTTTAATTATATATTACCGGGAAGTAACGATTTTGTAATGATTGTAAGTTGCAAAACAATTTTTGTTATGGTATATTATAGAAGTAAAATTGCGTTCGTGCAGGGAGGAGTGCGCCTATCAGGTGCTATGACTGCGGCGGACCATACATTAGGAGGAAAACCATGAAAGGTATTATTCTTGCCGGTGGCAGCGGCACCCGTCTGTATCCGCTGACCAAAGTGACATCCAAGCAGTTACTTCCCATTTACGATAAGCCCATGATCTACTATCCTCTGTCCGTGCTGATGCAGGCAGGTATTCGTGATATTCTGATCATCTCCACTCCCAATGATACCCCTCGTTTCCAGGATCTGCTGGGCGATGGTCATCAGTTTGGTGTAAACCTGTCTTATGCGGTACAGCCCAGCCCCGATGGACTGGCTCAGGCATTTATTATCGGTGCTGATTTCATCGGTGATGACAGTGTAGCTATGGTACTGGGTGATAACATTTTCCACGGCCACGGTCTGCGCAAGCGTCTGCTGGCTGCCGCTTCTCAGGAAGTGGGTGCTACCGTATTCGGCTACTATGTAGACGATCCGGAGCGTTTCGGTATTGTAGAGTTTGATGCTGAGGGTAAGGCCATCTCCATCGAAGAAAAGCCTGCTAAGCCTAAGAGCAATTACTGCGTGACCGGTCTGTACTTCTACGATAATCGCGTGGTAGAGTACGCTAAGAACCTGAAGCCTTCCAAGCGAGGTGAGCTGGAGATCACCGATCTGAACCGTATCTATCTGGAGAACGGCGAGCTGAATGTAGTACTGCTGGGTCAGGGCTTTACCTGGCTGGATACCGGTACTCACGAGTCTCTGGTAGAGGCTACCAACTTTGTTAAGACCGTAGAGACTCACCAGCACCGCAAGATCGCCTGTCTGGAGGAGATCGGTTATCTGAATGGCTGGATCACCAGAGAACAGCTGATGGAGACATACGAGATCTACAAGAAGAATCAGTACGGTCAGTATCTGCTGGATGTTATGGACGGCAAGTACGTAGACAAGCTGGGCTGGAAAGAAGGAAAGTAATTTCCGATCACAAGGCAAATGACGGTTGATCGCTATATCAGGCGGCAGACCGTAAAAATATAATGAGTATTTTGGAGGAATTCCATGAAGATTTTAGTAACCGGTGGCGCCGGCTTTATCGGCGGCAACTTCGTACATTACATGGTAGACAAGTATCCCGAGTATCAGATCGTTAACCTGGATATGCTGACCTATGCCGGCAATCTGGAGACCCTGAAGCCCGTGGAGGACAAGCCCAACTACAAGTTTGTAAAGGGCGATATCGCAGACCGTGAGTTCATCATGGATCTGTTTGCAAAGGAGCAGTTTGATGTGGTAGTAAACTTTGCTGCCGAGTCTCACGTAGACCGTTCCATCACCGATCCCGGTATCTTCGTACGTACCAACGTGCTGGGTACCACTGTGCTGCTGGATGCAGCCCGCACCTATGGTGTAAAGAGATACCATCAGGTATCTACCGACGAGGTATACGGTGATCTGCCTCTGGATCGTCCTGACCTGTTCTTTACCGAGACTACTCCTCTGCACACTTCCAGCCCTTATTCTTCCAGTAAGGCCAGTGCCGATTTGTTCGTTCTGGCTTACCACAGAACCTATGGACTGCCTGTGACCGTATCCCGTTGCTCTAACAACTACGGCCCTTATCACTTCCCTGAGAAGCTGATCCCTCTGATGATCAGCCGCGCTCTGGCCGATGAGAAGCTGCCTGTATACGGCAAGGGTGAGAACGTACGCGACTGGCTGCATGTATATGACCACTGCGCTGCTATCGACCTGATCATTCACAAGGGTCGTGTAGGTGAGGTTTACAACGTAGGTGGCCACAACGAGCGCACCAACCTGGAAGTAGTTAAGACCATCCTGAAGGCTCTGAATAAGCCTGAGAGCCTGATCAACTTTGTAACCGACCGTCCCGGTCACGATATGCGTTACGCCATCGATCCTACCAAGCTGGAGACCGAGCTGGGCTGGGAGCCTGTATATAACTTTGATACCGGCATCGCTCAGACCATTCAGTGGTATCTGGACAATGAAGATTGGTGGAAGCACATCCTGAGCGGTGAGTACAGCCAGTACTTTGAAAAAATGTACGGTGAGCGTCTGTAATGTAGGATAGGAAATCATTCTGCCCTCCTGACAGTGTCTGTCTGGGGGGCGGACGTGGTTTTAGAACCTGCGATGGAGATCGTAGAACATAATCCAACGACACCAAGGGGATCTGCATAGCTTTTTCTGTCATGCATACACTGTTAGCAAGTGTTTTGGCAAGAGAGGATGCAGATCATATATGACAAAAAGGAGTATAATGATGGGAAAGTATTTTGGAACCGACGGCTTTCGCGGTGAGGCCAATAAGAATCTGACAGTAGAGCATGCATTTAAAGTGGGACGTTTCCTGGGCTGGTATTATGGCCAGGAGCATCGTGCCAAGGTGGTGATCGGCAAGGATACCCGCCGCAGCAGTTACATGTTTGAGTACGCCCTGGTAGCTGGTTTGACCGCTTCTGGTGCCGATGCCTATCTGCTGCACGTTACCACTACCCCCAGCGTATCCTATGTGATCCGTACCGAAGGATTTGACTGTGGTATCATGATCAGTGCCAGCCACAATGTATTCTATGATAATGGTCTGAAGGTCATCAATGGTCAGGGCGAAAAGCTGACTGACGATGTGATCGCAAAGATCGAGGCGTATCTGGACGGCGAGATGGGTGAGATCCCTCTGGCTACCAAGGAGAATATTGGCTGCGCGTCTGACTATGCTATGGGTCGCAATCGCTATATTGGCTATCTGATCAGTCTGGCTACCCGCTCTTTCAAGAATATGCGTGTGGGTCTGGACTGTGCCAACGGCAGTGCCTTCACCATTGCTAAGAATGTATTTGACGCACTGGGTGCTAAGACTTACGTGATCAATCACAGCCCCGACGGTACCAATATCAACCGCAATGCCGGTTCTACCCATATCGAAGTGCTGCAGCAGTTTGTCAAGGACAACAATCTGGATGTGGGCTTTGCCTACGATGGTGATGCTGACCGTTGTATCGCTGTGGATGAGAACGGTGAGATCGTGGACGGCGATAAGATCCTGTATGTATGCGGCCTGTACATGAAAGAGAGAGGCATGCTGGACACCAACACCGTAGTGACCACCGTTATGTCCAATATGGGTCTGTACAAGGCTTTTGATAAGGCTGGCGTAAATTATGAGAAGACAGCTGTAGGTGACAGATATGTATACGAGAACATGGCTCAGAATGGTCATCGTCTGGGTGGCGAGCAGTCCGGCCATATCATTTTCAGCAAGTATGCGTCCACCGGAGACGGTATTCTGACCTCTTTAAAGATCATGGAAGTGATGCTGGAGAAGAAGGAAACCCTGTCCAAGCTGTGCAGTGAGCTGAAGATCTATCCTCAGCTGTTAAAGAATGTTCGCGTAGAGAGCAAGCCTGCCGCTTTGGGGGATGAGGATGTAAAGGCTGCTATCCAGAAGGCAGAAGAGGAACTGGGCGATGAGGGCCGTATCCTGGTGCGTCAGAGCGGTACCGAGCCTGTGATCCGTGTTATGGTGGAGGCTGCTACCGATGATCTTTGTGCCAAGTACGTAAACGATGTGATCAAGGTGATGACCCAGAAAGGTCATGTGATCCTGTAATCATCGGTTTTATACCATGAGAATACGTGACTAGTTGTAGCAGACCGGACTCATTGTTGCATGGGAGTGTTTTGCGGGAAAGAAAAACCAGGGGCTGCCGATGGCGGCCCCTGTCTGTTTTTTAGATCCGTCCTATGAATAGGAAAAAGGATGGCATACGATCGGCATACGACTGGCTCATTACTTGATGTAATGGATGACAGCTATAGAAAATAAATGATAAAGTGAGGACGAAATGATGATCCCTGAAAGAATCGCCGCCCTGCGCGCAAAAATGAAAGAAAATGGCGTGGATGCGTATCTGGTGCCCACCAGTGACTTCCATGGTTCCGAATATGTCGGTGATTATTTTAAGTGCCGCAGTTACCTGTCCGGCTTTACCGGTTCTGCCGGCAGTCTGGTGGTGACTGCAGATATGGCCGGTCTGTGGACTGATGGCCGCTATTTCCTGCAGGCAGAGGATCAGCTGGCAGGCACTGGTATCGATCTGTACAAGATGGCGGAGGAAGGTGTCCCTACCATCCACGACTTCCTGGTGGACAAGCTGACCGAGGGACAGTGCCTGGGCTTTGATGGCCGTACTCTGTCCAAGGCCTATGCCACTGCTCTGGAAAAAGATCTGGCGAAAAAGGGCGCCAAGGTGAATTTTGAGCTGGATCTGGCCGGAGATGTGTGGGAGGATCGCCCTGCCCTGTCTGCCAAGCCTGTCATGCTGCTGGGCGTAGAGTATGCCGGCAAGAGTCGCGCTGACAAGCTGGCCGATGTGCGCAAAGTGATGGAAGAGAAGAAGGCCGACTATTTCGTGCTGACCTCTCTGGACGATATCGTATGGCTGTTAAATATCCGTGGCGGCGATGTGGAGTGTACTCCTGTGGTACTGTCCTATGTGGTAGTGATGAAGGAGCGTGTCCTCTTGTTTGCCAATGAGCAGGCCTTTGGGGCTGAAGTAAAGGCTGCGTTGGAGGCAGACGGCGTGATGATCCTGCCTTATAACAATATCTACAGCTGGATCAAGAAGATCTCCGCAGACAAGACTGTGTTGCTGGATGGTGGCAGAGCCAACTATGCTATCGTGGCAAGTGTTCCTGCCGATGTAAAAGTACTGGATGAGACCAATCCCACCCAGCTTTCTAAAGCTATCAAGAATGAGACCGAAGTGGCCAATATGTACAAGGCTCATGTAAAAGATGGCGTGGCCAAGACCCGATTCATGTATTGGTTAAAGGAGAGAGTGAAGGCTGCCAAGGCTGTCGGCACCACCTTGCTGACCGATGAAAATGGGGTTCCCATTACTGAAATCTCTGCTTCTGACAAGCTGGAAGCCTTCCGTGCAGATCAGGAGAATTTTATGGGACTGAGCTTTGGTACCATCGCCGGCTTTGGTCCTCACGGTGCTATCATCCACTATGGTGCCACCGAGGAGACTAATGTAGAGTTGCACACCGACGAATTTTTACTGGTGGACTCCGGTGGACAGTATCTGGAGGGTACCACCGACATCACCCGTACCTTTGCCCTGGGTGAGGTGGATGAGATCCGCAAGAAGCATTACACTCTGGTACTGAGAGGCAATCTGAATCTGACTGCCGCCAAGTTTCTTCACGGTGTGCGCGGCATCAACTTAGACTATGTATGTCGTCAGCCTCTGTGGGAGGAAGGTCTGGATTACAATCATGGTACCGGCCACGGTATCGGTTATTTCCTGAATGTACACGAAGGTCCTAATGGCTTCCGTTGGAAAGTGGTTCCGGAGCGTATGGACAGTGCGGTGTTTGAAGCGGGTATGATCACCTCCAACGAGCCCGGTCTGTATCTGCCTGGCGAGTATGGCATCCGTCTGGAAAACCTGATCGTATGCCGCAAGGGAGAGAAGACGGCTTACGGCCAGTTCATGGACTTTGATGCTATGACCATGGTTCCTTTTGATCTGGATGCAGTAGATCCTAAGTATATGAGTGACAGAGAGATCTGTCTGCTCAATGAGTATCATGCCAGAGTGCATGAAACCATCGCTCCGTTCCTGCCTGAGGAGGAGAAGGCGTGGCTGAAGGAGGCTACCAGAGCAATTTGATTTATGTAATATACGGCCCGCAGAAAACGATCTGCGGGCTGTTTTTTGTGAAGAAAAGAGGTAAAGTAGTTGCAATATAATTGTATAAGCGATAAAATATAGCTAATTTAGAGAGGGTGCTATCGTTATCGACACACCATACTCAAGATGGGAACGAAAGAAGGGAGGCGGTCTGTGTATGAGCAATCATTGGAAAGACTATTGGCAGGAGCATCACCATGGTGAAAAAGAATACTGTCGAGAGTCTGGTCCTTTGAATTCCAGAAAGATCAGTGCTGCTAAGGCAAAGAATCCGATCATAGCCAACGGATTAGGTCTGGTGGCCAGTACATTGGCTGCGGTAGGTTTGGCAGCTGCCATTGCCGCGCTGTATATTACGTCGGCTCCAGTGATGATCGGTGAACATAGTGCTTCTGTAAATGTGAGTGTTCATAATCGTCAGGAAGGCGAGCAGATCGAGTATGTTTTATTTAAAGAGGAAGCTCCGGATACACCCATAGACAGCGGTATGATAGAACCGGATGAGGAAGCATTAGAGTTTGATGAACTGGAGAGCAACACGTCATATGTCATCGAATATTTCGCTGAGAGGGAGGGTGCCCGGGAGAAAGTCGGAGAGTTCCGGTTTACCACGGATGGTCCTGTAGAGGAAGGCTC
>JAFYLG010000123.1 GCA_017537225.1 Lachnospiraceae bacterium | reverse complement strand
GGATCCCCTTGGGCAAAACTACCACCAGCAGGATCAATATGACTGCCACCAACAAAAATCGACGGATCCGTGCCCGACGGCGCTGTCTGGCTCGCTGTTGTTTCAGGATCTGACGACGACGGCGCTCCTCTGAGGTAAGTTGCCGAGGAGTTTCTTGCACCCGATGTTCCTGTACTCTGTTGTTCTTCCTTCTATCCTGTTGTCTTTTATTTTCTTCTCTCATACGCTATGTTTTCTCTTTCAAAAAGCTATCCTATCTGTTGTCAAATCCTTGTAACTTACAGTATATCTTTTTTTCGAAAGAAAATCTTTAAGTTTGTCTTAATATTTATTTAGCTCTTTCAGTATCTTTTTACCTTATGGCCTTGCATCTGATACCTTATTACTTTTCTTTTGCCCCTCTGCGGATCACATCCTTATAAAACACCACACACTGGCCAATATTTTCGATGCCGATGTGCTCGTTGTCTCCGTGGATAGTGGCAAACTGAGCCTTATTCAAATCGATAGGCGCAAAGCGCAGAATATTGTCGGCGATGTCGGTAAAGCGTCGGGCATCGGTACCTGCTGTCAGCAGGAAGGGAACCACCGCCACATCAGGGAAATTGGTATGAAGAATAACTTCCACCATCTGATACATCTCCCCTACAAAATCGGTAGGCTTACAATAATCCCTCTCGATCTCTTCGATCTCCACACCATACTTATGTCCGATCTCCTTGATTTTATCTAGTCCCTGATAGAGATCCTCTTCCCGGACACAGCGCAAAAACATAGTAGTCTCTGCTGCTTTGGCACGGATCTGTGGTTCCCGTGTATCGCCGCCCTTCAGCGTGGTAAAGGACAAACCGGTAGACAGCATGGCACTGGCCGCCGGGATCCCCATCATGATCTTTTTGATGACGGGAGAAAAGATGCCGATATTACCGAAAAGCACATTCATGGGAAAGCTCATATAGGGCACATGACGCTCAAAGGTAGCACGCACCTCCGGATAAAACTGTCCCTTGTAGATCTTCTTACTCTGGTCACTGACCTCTGTAATAAAGCGACTGAGACGCTCTATGGCACTGTCTGCGGCTCCTCCAAAGCCACCATGACCCTTGGGAGCGATCTGCGCCGTACAGCGATACATATGGCGACTCTTCTCGTGGACAGCCACCACTGCGCTCTTGCAGCTCACACCAGGGATCTGTCCCTGAGTAATGGCACCACCTTCATCCAGCACCAGTTCAAAACGGATCCCCTGTTCTTTAAAATACCTGGTGGCCAGCACCATACCATCGCCGCAGACTTCCTCATTGTGAGACGAGCCAATGTACAGGTCGATACCGTCAAACTCATAGCCTTCTGCCAACAGTTCCTCTGCCGCCTGCAGCTCCGCAAACAACGGGGTCTTGGTATCGATGGTACCTCGACCAAAGAGATATCCATCCTTTTCTGTGGCGCAGAAAGGATCCGTCTCCCAGCTGTTACTGCCCTCCACCACATCATGGTGGGACATGAGCATCCAGTTTTTTGTGGCATTTTTACCACGGATCACGTAGACGAAACAGCCCTCTCCAAAGACCAGCTTCTCTGCCTTAGCCGTCAGATTTGGAAACAGCTCCTCCAACGTCTGATAAAATCGCTGGTACTCTGCCTGATTCTTACCTTCTCTGGTCCACACTGTCTTGCAATTGATCATTTGAGAAAGCTTATTGACATACTCTCTTGTCTTCTCGGCAGAGACCCCTTTGCGCTCTGCTTCACTTCTTAACTCTCGTCTGCTCATGCCTGCTCTCCTCCCTTTCTATGGGCATCGATAAATGCGGTGACACTCTTCTCGTCATACCAGATAAAGAACAGCAGAGACACCAGGCTAAATACACCGGCAAAGACACCCGTCAATTTCACACCCAGCATGCCCACTGCCTCACCGGCAGGCGCTCCGATGGCCAGCACACTGGACACCACCATCATGGCCAGGGAATATGCAATTTTTTCAATGAAGGTCTTGGTAGCCGAGAAGAATCCCTCACGGTTGACACCGTTTTCAATACTGTCCTTCTGGATGATATCGGACATGCAGGACTGGGGCAGGATGTTGATGGCCGCAAAAGGGAATGCCACCACAACGCCCATGAAGAGGCCCAGATACAGCTCGTAACCCACTACCAGGGCCGCCAGCTTATCTCCAAAGAAAATGAAAGCAAAGACAATGGTAAAGATCACACTGGCAGCAACCAACATGGTCTTTTTACCATATTTCTTACTAAATTTGATGATCACAGGGAACAGGCACAATGCCACACCGATGGCTGACAGCATCACCAGAAAAGACTGGGACTCGGGCACATTCAGCAGCATAGTGATATAGTACAGCATGGCTGTCTGGAAGAAAGCCATAGACAAATAGCTAAACATATCTCCGGCAAAAAAACGTACAAAGCTCTTGTTCTGGAAGATGGTCTTTGCCGATGCCAGGAAGGATTGCTTCGGTTTTACATTGCCATCCACATAGTCCTTTTCACGAAAAGCGGTGGCACCCAGCAGCAGACATACCAAACCGATCACCGCAAACACAGTGAACACAATGCGCCAGGACCAAAGAGGACTAACACCCTGCTTTTTGATCAGATCTACAAACAATGTGGCTGCGTACATAAAGGAGCTGGAACCCATGAAAAAGGCCGTACTGATCCCGTAGTATCCCACACGATCTTTGGCATCGGGGATGATCTCCGGCACCAGGGCATTGCGGGGAATAAAGAAAAAGGTATAGGCAGTATAGTATGTAACCAGAAAGAATCCCACCCACAGCACATTAGCGAGAGAGCCTGGTCCAAAAGGAGCCATAAAGATCGCCCATACCGACAAGGCATAGGGCACAGCCGCATAGCGAAGGAAGGGCATTCTGCGTCCATCCTTATGAGTGCACTTATCCGACAGATTAGCTACCCAGGGATCGGTGATGGCATCCACCACCTTGCTCAATCCTGTCAGCACTGCCATCACGGTCAAAAATCCCAGCAGCTTATTCTGCGGCAACAGATTGGGCAGTCCACTTTTCACTGTAGGCTGAAAGAAATACAAAAGATAGTTACCGATCATGCCATTAAACAGACCCTTGGCAATATCGGACAGACAGTAGCGGATCATTTTGGATTTGGGTAAGGTTGGTTTCATAAACTAGCTCCTTTTCTTTCGTGTCATTCTCATCCATCGATCCCGGAAAAAGCAGCTTTTCTTTAGAAACAATGGCAAGATTTTCTTGACTGTCATTATATCACATATTGATAAAAAAGACTATGATTTGCAATGTATTGTTTCTGCCCTCTTGACATTCTCGATATTCGAGAATATAATAAAAGTGTCAATACTCGATATTCGAGAATAGGAGGTATTCCTATGCCAAGAGCCAAATTTCAAACCCTGACAGAGCAGATGTTTTATGTGCTGCTCTGCTTAACCAAAGAATGTTATGGTATGGATATCCTGGATCAGGTCCCTGCCATGACGGGCGGCCGTGTCAACGTAGGCTCCGGTACCCTCTACAACCTGCTGGAGCAGTTTTTGGAGGAGGGCTTCATACGCGAGACCAAGGTAGAAGGCCGCCGCCGCAGCTACATCCTCACTGACAAGGGTGCTGACATGCTGGAAAAAGAGTATCAGCGGATCCAGGCACAGGCAGTGGATTACCGCCGTATCTTCGGAAAGGAGGAACCGTAATGAAAGACACCAAGCGCAAACTGATGCCATTTACCTTCTATGACCGTTCCGGCATTGAACGACTGCTGGAAGAAGAAGCCGCCAAGGGCTGGCTGTTGGAAAAAACTTCCGCCTCCGGCTGGATCTACCGCCGTATCGAGCCTGCTAAGATCCACTTCGCTGTGGTCTACTTTCCCAGCGCCACCGCCTTTGACCCAGCCCCGTCTGATGCCCAGCTGCGGTTCCAGGACTTCTGCGAGCATACTGGCTGGGAGCTGATCTCCTCCAACATCCAGTTGCAGATCTACTGCAACCGCAATGAAAATCCCATTCCTATCGAGACCGATCCCGTGATCGAGCTGGAAAACATCCACGCCTCCGTAAAAAAGACATTTCTCCCCACCTATGTGCTGGATCTCTTTCTGGGATTCATGCAGCTGGGCTTGACGTTCCAACGCTTTTCCAGAGATCCTGTGGGTACACTGGCTAACACGGCAGAGCTCCTCTCGGTACTGTTTTGGATCCTGTTGATCTTCTCCTGTGCTGCTCAGATTTTCCTGTATTATCGCTGGCATCATAAGGCTAAGATCGCAGCTCAGGATGGACATTTTCTGGAGACCAGGAGCACTGACCGTTTCCAAATCTTCATGCTCGCCTCCTCCACTTTGGCCCTGATCTTTATGCTTCTGTCCTTTGGCGGTGGATCCATGATCCTGATCGGACTGTTGATGGTCGCCAGTATCATAGCCTGTGGTTATCTGATGACCAAAGTGTCTAATTTCTTTAAGAAACGAAATGTCAACGCCAAAACCAATCGCCTCATCACCTACGGCATGGCAATCCTGATCTCTCTGGTTATCTGCGGCTTAGTTCTCTGGCTCATGGTCAGTGCCCGCCTGTCCTCCCGGGACCGTAGAGAGGAAGCTATCCCCTACGAACATGACAACTGGACCTTCTATGTGTATCAGGATGACATTCCCCTGCAAATCGAGGATCTGATAGAGACTACTTATACCGGATATTCCCGGGAGATCATTTCTGAGACTTCTTCTCCTCTTCTATCTAGGTACGAGGCCAGACAACGACCTCGCCACGATGCCTTGAGCGAACCGGAGATCCACTATCATATCGTAGAAGTGAAAGTTGCTTCCTTGTATGACTGGGTGGTGGACTTGATGAAGGCAGAATTGAGCCACGGGATCTACTATCCTGAAGACGGCTCTTATGAAGAGATACATCGCAACATAGATCCAGCTCCCTGGAATGCTAAACAAGCCTACCAGCTGTACTTTGGCGACGAAGCTAAGAATAGATATCTGATTTGTTATGAAGAGTATATTGTGGAGATCGATCTTGAGTGGGAACCGACCAAGGAGCAGATGACGATTATTACAGAAAAATTGGTAAAGTAAAAGATAGCGAGTCCGATATGGGCTCGCTATCTTTCCTTTCATGTCTTTTTTAATGCATATAGGTATCTCACTGTGCTTACCGCTGCCAGAGTAAAGGCTGCGATACGGATCCAATCCAACAAACCAAAACAATACCTTCCCAGCAGATAATCATATAATCCAAAGGTTTTGTCCCAGATCTGATTTATTATCTGGTTACCCATTTTCGCAAAAATCAAAGCCATACCAAAAATCCCCCAGGACAATCCACACACTTTTCCCAACTCTTCTTTCCTGGATGTATCTGATTTGCGCAAACCGATGATTGTCCACAGGACCATTCCTACCAAACCTAAAAACTGTGCCCATACGATGAACCATCTGGAAGAACCCATCCGAGCGGTATCGTAAAACACCTGAGTCCAATCACAAACGGTACCATACCGAAGAAACATATCCACGCTAAAATACATAGCCCAACAACACCACATTCCCAGATGCTTCTCTGCTTTTAAACAAGCGATCCCACACAAAAGAAATGGCGACATGAGTATGATCACGCCCAGAATACTTCCTGTTCCAAACATCATTAGCACTCCCAAAAAGAGAGACATACACAGCAGAATAACTCCTGCAATCTTACGCAGTGGAGTCCTCTCGCCGTCGCGTTTCTGTTCTACAGATGCTTTTTCGTGCATCCTCATATCGTCATCCATGATCAAGGTATTGTCTACTTCCGTTTTCTCCAGTCCGTCTCTACCCTTGACCAATTCATCCAAGGTTACCCCTAATATCTCACTGAGCTTTACTGCTTTTTCCAGATCAGGCATTGCATTGTTATTTTCCCACTTGGAAATAGACTGACGAGAAACCTTCAGCAACTCTGCCAGATCATTTTGAGATAATTTCTTTTCGGTTCGCAACCGATAGATCCTCTCCCCCAAATTCATAATTTTTCTCCTTCGCTGTCAAAATCTTTCATCTTGCAATACTATTCCTGTCACAATAGTACCACATTCGGAAGGACAAGTCTATCAAGTCAAGTTGAAAATAGGGGCAACTTTCAGTTGCCCCCTGCTATCTATCTCATTATCTTCATTTCTGTTTTCTGTCTCTTGTTGCAGAAAAGATCTTACCAGGCGTACGGTGTCTCCTGATAT
>JAFYLG010000122.1 GCA_017537225.1 Lachnospiraceae bacterium | reverse complement strand
TCGCAGCAATGCCTACCATCTCCATCAGAATCATGGCCAGTACTACATAAGCCAGTACAAACAGCACATTCTTCAGGAACTTACGGATGGTAATTTCCACACCGTTGTGTTCCAGAGCGCGATCCACCAGCTTCAGAACCCAGCCGATCACCTTACGACCGATGGCGAATACTACCAGTACCAGTACTACGCGCAGGATCATGCCAATCACAACAGGACCGTAGGTTGAAAACAATACGGGCAGAGATGCCATTAAAATTGCATTGTTCATTTGTAATTTCCTCCTATATGTATCTATATTTGAGCGTCTTAAATACACGAATATAAAGATACTATATTTTTCCTCATTCGTCCAGCTAAAATTTTATAACAAAAAAAGAGGAGAAAGCGATGCTTTCTCCTCGATCTTTTTGTTTTGCGAAGCTTTTCGCAGGCAGGATTACTTCAGGGTAACCTTAGCGCCTACTTCCTCCAGAGCCTTCTTAGCAGCCTCAGCCTCTTCCTTGGAAACGCCCTGCTTCAGAACCTTAGGAGCGTTATCTACAGCTTCCTTAGCTTCCTTCAGACCCAGACCGGTCAGCTCACGAACAGCCTTGATGATCTTAACCTTAGTGGAAGCATCAACCTCGGTCAGCTCTACGTCGAACTCGGTCTTCTCTTCAACTTCTACAGCGGGACCAGCAGCTACAACTACGCCAGCAGCAGCGGATACACCAAACTCTTCCTCACAAGCCTTTACCAGCTCGTTCAGCTCTAATACGCTCAGCTCTTTGATAGCAGCGATAAACTCAGCATTTGTTAACTTTGCCATTTTTATTTCCTCCATTTACGAAATATTTAATAATAGAAATTGTCTTATCTGATAATGTTCAAGATAAATTAAGCCTCTTTGGACTCTGCGATCTGGTTCAGTACGCGAGCCAGATTGGTGATAGGGGACTGGATGCTGCCCAGCAGTCTGCCCAACAGTACTTCTCTGCTGGGAATGGTGGCCATAACCTGGATACCCTTCTCATCATAGTAGTTGCCTTCGATCACGCCGGCCTTCAGCTCCAGAGCCTGGTTCTTCTTAGCGAACTCAGCCAGGATTCTAGCGGGAGCGGAAGAATCGGTAGCGGATACTGCCATTGCAGTAGGACCTTCCAGCTTAGCGCTCATGGGCTCGAACTCGGTGCCCTTGAATGCCAGGTTCAGCATGGTGTTCTTGTATACCTTGTAAGTAACACCTTCTGCACGCAGCTGCTTACGCAGTGCGGTGTCCTGCTCTACAGTCAGACCACGATAGTCAACCAGTACAGCAGCCTTGGCATCGCTCAGCAGCTCAGAGATCTCAGCAACGATAGGCTGCTTCAATTCTACTTTTGCCATGTCATTTTTCCTCCTTATATTATTTTTATTACCGCCGATAAGGATATAAAAAACAACCCCTCCGTCACGAAGACAGAGGGGCATAAGGATTCTTATAGAAATCTTATCTTCCTCGGCAGGCGCTACGCTTACATTCTCACACGAGAATACCTGCTGTCTTCGGCAGTTTTACTCACAAAACATATCACAATGGAAATGTCTTGTCAAGTGCTTCAATTGAATTTTTCTCAAAAACCTCAGGAATCTAAGGATTTCTCAGAATCGTTCCAAAAGCTTAGTTCTGGAACTTGATGGGGTTCAGCTTAACGCCAGGGCCCATGGTGGTAGCCAGGGTTACGCTCTTCAGGAACTGACCCTTAACAGCAGCGGGCTTAGCCTTAACTACAGCATCGGTCAGAGCCTTCAGGTTCTCGGCCAGCTGCTCCTCGGTGAAGGAAGCCTTACCAACGGGGCAGTGGATGATGTTGGTCTTGTCCAGACGGTACTCGATCTTACCAGCCTTGATTTCCTTGATGGCCTTGGTAACATCCATGGTAACGGTACCAGCCTTAGGGTTGGGCATCAGGCCCTTAGGACCCAGAACACGACCCAGACGGCCAACAACGCCCATCATGTCGGGAGTAGCAACAACTACGTCGAAATCTAACCAACCATCCTTCTGGATACGAGGGATCAGCTCCTCGCCGCCAACGTGATCAGCACCAGCAGCCAGAGCCTCGTCCAGCTTAGCGCCCTTAGCGAATACCAGAACACGAACGGTCTTACCGGTACCGTGAGGCAGTACTACAGCACCACGGATCTGCTGATCGGCATGACGGCCGTCGCAACCGGTACGAATATGAACTTCAACAGTCTCATCAAACTTAGCGCCGGCAGTCTTCTTTACCAGAGCTACGCCATCGGCTACTTCATACAGCTGAGTACGATCTACCAGCTTAGCAGCCTCAATATACTTCTTACCTCTCTTCATCTTATACCTCCATTAGTCCTCTACTACGATACCCATGCTGCGAGCGGTACCAGCGATCATGCTGGTAGCAGCTTCCAGGCTAGCTGCGTTCAGGTCGGGCATTTTCAGCTCGGCGATCTTCTGAACCTCAGCCATGGAGATCTTAGCTACTTTGTTCTTGTTGGGCTTACCGGAACCGGACTTCAGGCCGCAAGCCTTCTTCAGCAGAACGGCAGCGGGGGGAGTCTTGGTGATGAAGCTGAAGCTTCTGTCTGCGTAAACAGTGATAACTACGGGAATGGTCAGACCATCCTTATCAGCTGTTCTGGCGTTGAATTCCTTAGTGAACTGTACAATGTTCACGCCGTGCTGACCCAGAGCGGGACCAACGGGCGGAGCCGGAGTGGCCTTGCCGCCAGGAATCTGTAATTTGATATAACCTGTAACTTTCTTTGCCATTTTTGGCACCTCCTAAAAAAATTTTGTACCGGACTTTATCCGGACACAACACGAAGGTGTTGTGGTACGTGCGGGGAATCCCCTCCCACGATTTATATGAGGATGTCTTTCATTCCTCCATGAACGCCTTACGGCATCATGCGCTTTCTTAGTTGTAATGCAGATGCATTACATTTTCTTGACTTCTTCGAAGCCCAATTCAACCGGTGTCTCACGGCCGAACATATCTACATGGATGGTGACACTCTGCTTGCTCTCGTTGATCGCTGCGATCACGCCTGCAGTGCCTTCCCAAACACCGGAGATCACGTTCACGGCATCGCCGATCTCGAAATCAACCACAACGGGTGCTTCGGGACCTGCCAGGGATGCGATCTCTTCAGGGGACAGGGGCACGGGCTTGGATCCCGGTCCTACGAAACCGGTCACGCCGCGGGTATTGCGGACTACATACCAGGTCTCGTCATTCATCTCCATGTTGATCAAAACATAGCCGGGGAACATCTTCTTAGCGACGGTCTTACGAACGCCGTTCTTCAGTTCCACCACATCCTGCATGGGTACGGATACCTCCAGGATCTGATCATGCAGCTTGCGGTTCTCGATGGTCTTTTCGATATCCATCTTAACCTTGTTCTCATAACCGGAGTAGGTATGAACTACATACCACATTGCTTCTGCCATACAATCACCTCACCTATATTAAATGATGAAGCCGATCAGATACTTGATTACCATATCCAGTAAGCCGATAAGCAGGCCCACACACACAGAGATAGAGATCACTGCTACGGTCTGCTTGCCGGTGGTCTTTTTATCCGGCCAGATGATCTTCTTGAATTCAGCTTTCAGGCCCTTCCAGGCACTGGATTTCTTCTTTGCTTCTTCCATAAAATCTCACTCTCTCTGATCCGGCAAATATTACTTAGTTTCCTTATGATTGGTATGCTTCTTGCAGAAAGGACAGTACTTCTTGTTTTCCATTCTTTCAGGATGCAGCTTCTTCTCCTTCATAGTGTTGTAGTTACGCTGCTTGCATTCGGTACATGCCAGAGTAATTCTAACGCGCATTGTGTACACCTCCAACTTACAATCTTTTCGTGTTGTTTCTATCATTTAAGGCACAAAAAAAAGAACCTAAGCCCTTTTGTTCGCTCTAATAACATACCACACAGAGTGCAATCCGTCAAGGTTTTTTTTGAAAAAAGTCAGGTTTTTTCAAGGTTTTTCAAGGTTTTTCGCGGGTTTTTTTGTATTTTTTTCAGAGCATTTTCCAGCGTCAGGAGCGACTTTTCGATTTGGTGATTTTGGCGAGTGAAAACAGGTGAAAACACACATTTTTCTCTCTCAACTATCCTTCATTCTCACCGATACAAACATTCACCAAATACACGGTCCTGACCCCTGCATCCAGCAGCACCCTTGTACAGGCTTCCGCCGTGCCACCTGTGGTATAAATATCATCCACCAGCAAAATCACCCTGCCCTCCACCAGATTCTTACTCATCGGCAGACCATGGCCAGCCTTAGCCTTTCGCCCCAGTGCAAACACTGCTTCCAGATTTTTTTTACGTTCTCTGCCACCCAGATACTTTTGAGCTGTAGTCTTGCGCGTTCGCTTCAATGCTTTGGGATACATGGGAACCTGCAGTCGTTTCGCCAATCTCTCAGCCAGCAGTTCTGCCTGATTATAACCACGCTCATTGCGGCGGCTACGGTGTAATGGCACAGGCACCACCGCATCAATGTCCAACCCCCTCAACTGTTGGCCATACTGCTGCCAGAGCGCCTCTGCATACCAGTCGGCATATTCCATGCGTCCTCCATTTTTAAATCTGCGGATGGACTCCCGCATCACCGGATCATACACTGCCAGGGCAAAACCTCCAGCAAAAGATCGGGTGTGGTGACTACAGTCGTAACAATACTCGATTTCTTCCGATGCGATCTCCTTGCCGCAACACAGGCAGGTCGGTTCCTGAACGAAGGAGACTTTTTTTAGACAATCCGGACATATCAGATGTCCTCTGGGCGCGACGATGTCATGACAGATCGGACAGCGGCGAGGGTAGAGAATGGACAACATTGTTTCTTTCATATTTCTCATACGATACCTCCTAACATGGAAAGATTCAAACTTTTTCTTGCATTTTAGGCACTGCAAATAAGACACATGCCGTGTCTTTTCCTTAATAATATTTTCAATAGAAATGATGGGAATGTTTTGACATGTTTTGCCGGGGAGCGCCTGAGCACTCCCCAGTCAATTACAATGAGTCATTAGCGATGAATATATATGATAATTATATGTGACGATTATATATGACGATTTGATATGACGCTCGGAATACGTATCATGATTATACAAAGGCCTGCAACTCTCGGATCCTTCGATCCAAACTGGAATATCGACGCTGTTCTACCTGGTTATCTACCATGGCATCAAACATTTCCTGCAGTCCTACAATGCACACACACTGGCGGGCACGAGTCACCGCTGTGTACAGCAGATTGCGGCTCATAAGCATACGGGGACCCGACAACAAGGGGATCACTACCGCTGGATACTCGCTGCCCTGAGACTTGTGGATCGTAATGGCATAGGCCAGTTCCAGTTCCTCCGCCTGGCTAAATGTGTAAGTCACCATGCGGCCTTCATCAAATTCTACTTCCATCTGCTCAGAAAAGAGATTGACTTGACGAACAATACCCATATCACCGTTAAAGACACCTACCCCCTGCTCCACAGGGATGCCATAACGGCTGCGGACTTCCCACTCCATCTGATAGTTGTTTTTGATCTGCATGACCTTGTCGCCCTCACGGAAGATACCCTGAGGCAATTCCTTTTCGGCCTTGTTCTCCGACGGAGGATTCAGATACTGCTGCAGAATGGTATTGAGACGCTCCACACCCAGGGCACCTTTTCGCATAGGAGTCATGACCTGGATATCATACATAGGCGCATGGACATAATCCGGCAGTTTCTTGCTGACCAGGGTGATGGCCGCGTTGATGATGGAGTTGGCATCCTCTCGGCGCACAAACAAAAAGTCCTTGCTTCCGGTCTTTTTCTCGATATGCTCTCCTCGATTGATCTTGTGAGCGTTGACGATAATGTCGCTGTGCTCTGCCTGTCGGAAAATACGGGACAATTTCACCACAGGGAAGCATTCCGAGCGAATGATATCCCGCAGCACGTTGCCGGGGCCTACGCTGGGCAGCTGGTCTACATCACCCACCAGGATCAAGCGAGTGCCTACCACCACCGCTTTCAACAGCGCATGCATCAGCTGAATATCTACCATGGACATCTCATCGATGATGATCACATCAGCCTCCAGAGGATTTTGCTCATTGCGCTCAAAGCTGCCGGAGACTCCGGTATCATCTGGCGCACCATTGACCTCCAGCAGACGGTGAATCGTCCGCGCCTCCCTGCCGGTAGCCTCGGTCATACGTTTGGCCGCGCGACCGGTGGGGGCCGCCAGGGCGATGCTCATTTCCTCTGACTCAAAATACCGGATCATGGTGGTGATGGTGGTGGTCTTACCGGTACCGGGACCACCGGTAACGATCAAGAGACCACGGCGCACTGCCTCCATGACAGCCAGGCGCTGCTGCTCATCCAGCTCCATATTCTCCTCTCGCTCGATACGGGCGATTTTCTTGGCGATCATGGCTTCCGACTCCGAGGATCCCACATTAAGATCATGGAGCATTCGAGCCGCGTTTAATTCCATATAATAATAGCGAGAGGCATAAACAATACATCCCTGCTCCATTTCTTTCACAATGATCTTCTTCTCGATCATCATATCCGACAGATGCTGCGTCAACGACTCCAGCTCTACCCCTAACAGCTCTGCCGTAAATGTCCGCAGTTCTTCTTCCGGCAAATATACATGTCCATTGGTAAGGGCCTGCTGCAGCACATAAAAGATACCACTGCGGATACGAAAATCCGAATCCGAATGGATCCCCACCTTCATGGCGATCTCGTCGGCAATCTTAAAACCAACACCGGTGATATCGTCCGCCAGACGATAGGGATTCTTTTCAATAATACGGTACAGATCATTGCCATACCGTTCAAAAATCTTGGCCGCCAGATTGAGCGTGATCCCATAGCGCTGCAGATAAATCATAGCCTCACGCATATCGCGCTTTTCCGCCACCTGGCTACCGATCTTGCGAGCCATATTTTCGCTGATGCCCTTGACCTCCGCCAGGCGCTCCGGCTCATCCTCAATGATACGGAAGGTATCTTCACCAAATTTCTTGACGATACGGGCTGCCAGGGCGGTTCCTACACCTTTGATAGCACCACTGCCCAGATAATGTTCAATGGAAGCGATATCCTCCGGCGCCTGAATGCTGAAACCGGTCACAGAAAACTGCTGGCCATATACTGCATGGGTAATGTAATTGCCCTCAGCCTGTATGTACTCGCCCTCATTGATCTGAGGCATGATACCTACCAGAGTCATCTCCTCGCCGTCCTTGACGATCTCGATCACTGCGTAGCCTGTTTCAGCGTTGGCATATACAATATGATTGATATATCCGCTTATCTGTTCCATGTTTCCATGCTCCTTTGTTTCTGTCACTTAGGTCTTATACGGCATCATTTCCCTTCAAGACCTATCCCTTTCCTGGATATTAGGTCTTATAGACTTTCTTTTCCCTGCACGACCTAATATCCTGCCACATTTTAGGTCTTAAAGCCATTTCAGCCCTTGTATGACTTAATATTCTACTGTGTTCTAGGTCTCAGCAAGCCCATCCTATGTATACGACCTAATGTGCCACAACATCTTAGGTCTCGGCAAAATCATGGTATGCGTACGACCTAATATACCCCAATATCTTAGGTCAAAAAAACTCACGATCTCATTATTACCTAATTTCATAGAAAAGGTACAAAAGGCTGCCCCTACAGAACATGTAAGGGCAGCCCTTAATTCTTATTGTATAGCCAATGCTTAGTCCAGCAGTCCCTTCTTAGGTGCGTTGCTGAATTCGATGCACTTGCCGGTACCGATAGCTACTGCAGTCAGAGGATCCTCAGCGATCATGGTATTGATGCCGGTCTTCTCTTCCAGCAGCTGATCCAGACCGTGCAGCAGGCTGCCGCCACCGGTCATTACGATACCGCGGTCATAAATATCGGCTGCCAGCTCCGGAGGAGTGCGCTCCAGCACATTGTGTACGGCTTCTACGATCTGCATCGCAGGCTCGCGCAGAGCCTCCAGGGTCTCGTCAGAAGTGATGGTGATGGTCTTAGGCAGACCGGTCACCAGGTTACGTCCACGAACTTCCATGGTAGCCAGCTCAGGACGCTTGTAAGCGGAACCGATATTGATCTTGATGTCCTCAGCAGTTCTCTCACCGATCAGCAGATTGTGCTTTTTACGCATGTAGCGAACAATGGCCTCGTCAAAGTCGTCACCGGCAGTCTTTACAGAAGTGCTGACTACAGTGCCACCCAGGGAAATAACAGCGATATCAGCAGTACCACCACCGATATCAACGATCATATTACCACAGGCCTTGTAAATGTCGATGCCGGCACCGATGGCTGCTGCCACGGGCTCCTCAATGATGGTAACCTCACGAGCACCTGCCTCGTAAGTAGCATCCTCGACTGCCTTCTTCTCTACTTCAGTAGCACCGCTGGGGATGCAGACACTGATGCGGGGCTTACGCAGAGTACGGGTGCCGGTAGCCTTCTTGATGAAGTACTTCAGCATCTTCTCAGTCACGGTGTAATCAGAGATCACGCCCTGACGCAGAGGACGAACGGCAATAATATTGCCAGGGGTACGTCCGATCATCAGACGAGCCTCCTCACCGATAGCCTTGATATCTCCGGTGTCGCGATCCAGAGCCACTACAGAGGGCTCTTTCAGAACCACGCCCTTGCCCTTGATATAAACCAGAATACTAGCGGTACCCAAATCGATACCGATATCATACGATAACATCATAATAAACTTCCTCCTACTTATTTATATATCCGACAAACGGGCGCACTTCACCCGTTATTTTCGTACAGTTGCTTTTATTATATACAATGTCTGCGGATTTTGAAAGTTCTTTTTTTCGAAATTATAGGAATTTAATAAATTTCATCTTATTTTTATGTTACACTCACAAACTGTACACATTTATGTAATATACTTTGTACATACCACTTCAGTGGTATAGCTTTTTCATACTCACGCCCGGTGTACCCACCGGGCACCCCCTCCAAAAAATACCTCTTATGAAGAAAACCAGCACTGTATTCCCCTTACAGTGCTGGTTTTCTATTTGATATTTTTATTGCTCAGTTTTTCGGTCATCGCAAGATCCAACTGCTTATCGGTAGTCTGCAAACCGATCTGCATATTTTCCTTTTCGTTCTGTCACAAAGCAAGGATCATAGAACGAATAACGATCTTTTCCTAAATCTTTAGCCAAATATAATGCCTGATCTGCGCCGCAGAACAACTCAAAGTAGGTCTTGTCATGAGACGGATCAAAAGAAACGCCGATAGAACAGCTCAGCGGGCTATCCTGTAATTGCTTCGCTTGAATGCGATGGAATGCTTCATTCAGCTGACGGCAACGCATATCCACGATTTCTCTGTCCGTCACATCTTTCATCAGGACTAAAAACTCTTCACCACCGATCCTTCCTACCACGTCCCTGGCACGGAACAGTTTTTGGATGGTCTGAGCCACTTCTACCAAAACCACATCGCCAAACATATGACCATACCGATCGTTGATCTGCTTAAAATCATCCAAATCAATGATCAACAACGCGCAGCCCAGATCTTTCGAAGCTTCCGCCAGATATGCTTCTGCCATCTGACGAGTGGTTTGTGTATTGTACAGTTTCGTCAAAGAGTCTCTCTTTGCCTGCTCTTCCAGCAAACTAATATTTTGTTTTTCCGCATCATACTGACGCTTAGAACGAGTAATGTCCACCAAAACACCTACCAAATGCTGTACGCCTTCTTCATCGGTCACTCTTCGTCCTCTGTTCAGCAACCACGCGATCTCGCCCGTACTCTTACGCATCGGCAAAAGTTGCTCAACATCATCACCAACAGCCAACTGTTCTGTCAATGCCTGACGAAGCAACCCCCAGGAGTCACCTTCGACCAAATTCATCATATTCTCTGGCATTGCAGCGTCATCTGAGCCATATCCAAGCAATACCATCAATCCGGAGGCATCTCCCTCCCATGTCAGATATTGATCATTCCGACAACAATACTCAGCCACAATGTGAACCAGTGAATTCTGTTTCCATTTCTCCATTGGCGGTCCTTCCTTTCCGATCTCTGCTACGATACATGCCCGCAGGTGTCATGAACCCTACATTTTTCCAATCTATTCTAATCTCAACTTAACACATCACACAGTATTTTGCAATGAAAACTTGCAATCATCTCTTCTTATATGATATAATTCATCATAAATATGTATGATTTTAAGGGGCAGTCTTATGACCAGTAAAAAGCTTCTTTTTGGCGCCATCCTCACTCTTTTCCTATCATACGGATGTGCACGCCCTCACAATAACGCCTCTCCGGTCCCCCCGGAAACACAACCACCCGCTCAAACCACTACCGAATCTGTTGACGAATCTCTCGATCATGGCTATATCGATGCCATGCCAGTTGAAGATGATCTGGTATCCCAGGAAGCATCCGCGCTGGAAGATACATTGCACCCGGCACTGGATATGGTGATCCGCCCGGAGGCCTCCGGGCTTCTGGTTGCTTCTAACGAATACGCCACCATCGACTATTCTCACACGGAAGACGGATATGTCATGGTCCTCTTTACCGCTGCCACTGACAAAAAAATCAAAGCTCAGGTAATTGGTCCCGGGGAAGCCTACACCTACAATCTGGAGCCTGATCAGTGGACTACTTTTCCTCTGTCTGACGGCAACGGTGACTATTCCGTGCGAATCTATGAAAATATCGTAGACAAGCGTTACGCCAAAGTTTTAGCGGTCGATTTCTCTGTCACTCTGCAAGACGAATTTGCACCGTTTATCCGTCCCAATCAATATGTCAATTACGAAAATGCATCCGTGACCATCCGTACCGCCGCTGAGCTGACATTGACGGAGACCGATCTGCTGGCAAAAGTAAAATGTATCTATGATTATGTGGTAAAAAACATTTCTTACGATTACGAAAAAGCCGCCAGCGTCCAGAGTGGATATCTTCCTGATTTAGATGCAGTCCTGGCCGCCAAAAAAGGGATCTGTTTTGACTATGCCTCCCTGATGACCGGTATGCTGCGTTCTCAGGGGATCCCCTGCAAACTGGTAGTCGGTTACGCCGGTACCGTGTACCATGCCTGGATCAACGTGTGGTCTGAGTCTACCGGCTGGATCGATGGCGCCGTATTTTTTGACGGCAGCTCCTGGCAACGTATGGATCCCACCTTTGCCGCTTCTATGAAAAATCAAAATGAAGCCATGGAATATATCGGCAACGGAGAAAACTACACCTCCAAATATATTTACTGATCAAGGAGAATAGCATTTCCATGAAGACAGTTACCCTACCCCCTATGGTCATTGCCGACCTTTGCCAGCAACTGGCGCTCTTTTTAAAGGCTGGCATCAGCCTGTATGACGGTTTATTTTTACTGGCAGAGGAAGAACAAGATCCACAGATCCGGTCTATGCTGACCGCCTGCGCCCAGCAGGTAGAAGGTGGTTCCTACCTCTCTACTGCATTTCAAGCTGCCGGAGTTTTTCCGACCCATGTCATTGGTTTGCTGCAGGTAGGCGAAGAAGTGGGGCGAACCGAAGAAACATTACAATCTCTTTCTCATTACTACGAAGAACAGGATCGTATGAATCGTCAGCTGCGCAATGCCCTGACATATCCTACGGTTTTGATTTTTATGATGCTGATCGTCATTATCGTTTTGCTCAGCAAGGTCCTTCCAGTTTTTGATGATGTCTATGCCTCTTTGGGCGGTAGCCTTACCGGAATCGGCGGCAGTTTACTGGCCCTTGGCGATCTCATCAATACTTCCATGCCTTACCTTTTCGCCTTACTGGCCCTCATAATCGCAGGCATCCTCCTCTTTTCGGCCAGCCCTCTGCTGCGTCACAAAGCGGTACGTCTGTGGCAACATTATTTGGGAGACCGCGGTGTATCCCGCAAACGCAACGACGCCAAATTCGCCCAGGCTATGGCCATGGCATTAAACAGCGGTGTTCCCGTAGAGCAGGGCATCCTTTTGGCTTCCTCTCTTTTAGAGGACTGTCCTGCAGCCGTTTCCCGCTGTCAGGATTGCCGTGCCCGTCTGGATGCCGGTGAAGATTTGCCCGATGCATTAAAAGCCAGTGGCATGCTCCCTCCTTCTGCCTGCCGGATGCTCACTCGTGGTTTGCGCGCAGGCACAGCCGACTCCGTCATGGACGATATCGCCCGTCGCCTGTCCGACGAAGCCCACGACACCCTGGAAAAACGCGTAGCCATGATCGAACCTGCTCTGGTATTGATCACTTCCCTGCTGGTAGGAGCCATCCTCCTTTCCGTCATGCTGCCTTTAATGAACATTATGAAAGCCATTGGATAAACCTATGAAACTCCTGAGAAACCATCTGATCTCCCTACTGATGACCGCCATA
>JAFYLG010000121.1 GCA_017537225.1 Lachnospiraceae bacterium | reverse complement strand
TCAGGTCTCACCCAGTTGATTTTCTGCTCATGAGCAAGCTGACGTTTCAGTCCATCAAGCAAAGATGAATCGTCTGGGTGCGGTAGTGACCAAGGGTGTAGCCAATATTCCCTGGGAGGGTAACCCTACCCCTCGTATCGCTGAGGTGACCGGAGGCATGCTCAATGCCATCGGCCTGCAGAATCCTGGCATCGATGTGTTCTGCAAGAGAGATATCCCTTTCCTCAAGCAGTACGACACCAAGATCATCGTCAATGTCTGCGGCAAGACCGAAAAGGACTACCTGGAGGTAGTAGAGCGTCTGGCTGATGAGTCCATCAACATGATGGAGATCAATATTTCCTGTCCTAATGTAAAAGAGGGCGGTATTGCCTTTGGTCAGAATCCCAAGGCCATCGAGCAGATCACTTCCGCGGTAAAGAAGGTGGCAAAGCAGCCTGTCATCATGAAGCTGAGCCCCAATGTTACCGATATCACCGAGATGGCTCGCGCTGCCGAAGCCGGCGGTGCCGATGTGCTGTCTCTGATCAATACCCTGACCGGTATGAAGATCGATATCCATCGCCGCAAGTTTGCCATCGCCAACAAGACCGGCGGTATGTCTGGTCCTGCCGTAAAGCCTATCGCTGTACGCATGGTTTATCAGGTAGCTCAGGCCGTTAACGTGCCCATCATCGGTATGGGCGGCATTGCCAGCGCAGACGATGCCATTGAGTTCATCCTGGCCGGTGCCACTGCCGTGTCCGTAGGTACTGCCAACTTCATGCGCCCTGATACTACCATTCAGGTGGTAGACGGTATCCAGGCCTACATGGAGAGATATGGCGTAAAGGATATCAAAGAATTGGTTGGTGCAGTGAATCAGTAAGAGTTGGCTTACGCAATCCTATGTGATAAATGCATCGGGAGAATATCCCGTAAAATAAGGAGATAATAACTATGGAAGCTTACAAGCAGGAATTTATCGAATTTATGGTAGAAAGTGACGTGCTGAAGTTTGGTGATTTTACTCTGAAGAGTGGTCGTAAATCCCCCTTCTTTATGAATGCCGGTGCCTATGTGACCGGTTCTCAGCTGATGAGACTGGGCGAGTACTATGCCAAGGCCATCCATGAGAACTATGGCGATGATTTTGATATTTTGTTTGGACCCGCTTACAAGGGTATTCCGATCGCTGTTGTGACCGCTATCGCTTACAGCAATCTGTACGGCAAGGAGGTTCGTTACTGCTCTGACCGTAAGGAAGCCAAGGACCACGGAGCTGACAAGGGCGGTTTCCTGGGCAGCAAGCCTAAGGATGGCGATAGAGTCGTAATGATCGAGGACGTTACCACTTCCGGTAAGTCCATGGAAGAGACCGTTCCTAAGGTAAGAGGTGCCGCTGATGTGACCATCGTAGGTCTGATGGTATCCTTAAACCGTATGGAAGTAGGTCTGGGCGGTGTGAAGAGCGCACTGGATGAGATCAAGGAGACCTATGGTTTTGACGCCAGAGCCATCGTAACCATGGCTGAGGTGACCGAGCATCTGCACAATCGTGAGTGCCAGGGCAGAGTAGTGATCAACGATGAAATCAAGGTTGCCATCGACAAGTACTATGAGCAGTACGGCTGCAAGGCCTGATCGGTAGAGAACAGGAGGTATTTATGAACGAAAAAATTTACAGAACTATGGGGCTGTCCGGTGCTGCCTCCATTGCGATCGGCATCGTTGTAGCTGTCATCGGGATCGCTGCCGGAGTAGTCAGCATCGTTAGTGGCTGTGCGTTGTTGAAGCGCAGAAAGAACATTACCTTCTGATGAATAGAAAAAAACAAACTATGGAAATGAACAGAACGCATCGAACCGAGTGGATCGGTGCGATTCTGTTCCTTTCTTATTTGATGTTATTGATGTATTTTATGTTTTTCTCGGAGAAACTGGGGCGAACCGATGCGGATCGTATCGTCAGCTACAATTTACAACCATTGAAAGAGATCCTACGTTTTTGGAAATACCGGGATGTGCTGGGATATAAGGCTGTATTTTGGAATCTGGGTGGCAATGTTTTATGCTTTATGCCCTTTGGTGTCTTCGTGATGTGGCTTTGGAAAAATATGGACCGCTGGTATCTGGTGACATCTCTGTCTCTCTATCTTAGCCTGTTGATCGAACTGGTGCAGTATTTTATGAAGGTGGGTAGTTTTGATGTGGATGATCTGCTGTTAAATACGATAGGTGGTTTCTTGGGATATATTTGTTGTAAAATATGGCGTTTTCTGTGCCTTTAGTGAGGAGTTTTACCAATGACAAAACCGAAGTATACGTTCTCTCTGGCATCCCTGGGAATCCTGGTGCTGGAGATCGGTTTGATCGTATTTTGCCTGTATCGGGCCATTTTGTCCATGGGAAGCAGTGGCCTGTGGCTGGGCTGTGTGGGTTTGCTTACCGGCCTGTTGGGACTGGTTGGTTTTCGCGCTGCCTGGATGGATCGGGAATTGTTGGGCAAGAGTCTGATTTTTCCCTACATGATGATGGTTTTCCATGCACTGGTTCTGGTGGTGCTGGCGGCCGTGTATTTGCTGGGACTCATGTGATTTGGCGAGGAGGTTTCTGTGGCAAAGATTTTAGAATTTATGGAAAACCGGGATCATTGGATCGAAGAGCGCTATGACTTAGTGCGTGAGCGTATGGAAGATCTGGTTTTGGAGGATCACAGTCGGTTATTTTGTGGAGAATATCTGGGAGATATGGCTCGATTTCTCTACGATGCCCTGCGTGTCTATGATCTGAAGACAGCTCAGATGCTGGAGGTACAGTCTTTGGACAAGCAGCGTGGTATCCACGATCAGCTGTATGGCGCACCCATTTGGAAAAAGTATGGTACTTTGTCCGATGCTTGTTGGAACGGAGAGGAAGAGTGGGGCCCTCTGTTGTGGGCGTTGGCTCAGGAGTGTAAACTGGCTGCCGGTTATGCCTGTGCAGGACAGCGTTTTCTTCTGACGATCACCGTAGAGTTGTATCTGCAGGTGTATCAGTTGTTTGAGATGGAGCACGCCGGCGAGCTTCATGAGAGTGAATTACTGGAGTCTGCCCGTCAGGCAGTATATTCTCATTTTAGCGATTATAGTGATGTGATCGCTGCTCTTGTGTATCATGAGCAGTATTATCCTGGGGATTTCCATTATCAGTTGTTGGAGGCTGGTTCCGAGGATTGGTATGGCCTGTACCGCCTGGGTGGCCAGGTAGATGCAGCTGCTCTGGCCCGAAGCCATCGTCTGTCCTCTATGGACGAGGAGATGGTGGCCTGGCGAGAGGACCGTATTCGTATGACCGTGACTTCGTTAAAAGGTGTGGTAGAGGCGGATCCTGACCGGTTTGGCGGAGAAAACCGTATCGCCATGGTGGTGCCTGTGGGCTTTGAATCCTGGGCTCAGATCCTGTATCGTCATCTGACGGAGGCAGGATTTACTGTAATATGTTCTCGGACTCAGGAGACTCTTATGGCTCGGATCGGAGAGGTCCATGAGCTGGATGACATGGAGACTCTGGCAGAGCTTCCATTATTTTGGGATCGTGGCCTGAAGGATCGCCGTATCACCGAAGAGAAAAATGCGTGGGAAGCTTACAAGGATCTGCGCAAACAGTTGGTGACCATGCTTGTTTTTGAAGATGATGAGGACTGGAAAAAAGAGCAGGGCATCGATGGAGCGCAGTCAAACGACGGCGAGTCCACCATTCGCCTGGCCCTCAGTCAGAAGCAGGAGCATTTGTACACAGAATATATCGAGGAACTACGCAAGTTACGTACCAATGAGTGACCAAAACGGGAAAAGTCTCTTGACGTAAGGTGCGAATTTTAAGATAATAATAGAAGAAGATTCTATCAAATATTTACACATAAGGAGGCCATCATGGCAAAAGTAGGTATTGTAATGGGCAGCGATTCTGATCTGCCCGTAATGAGCAAAGCAGCAGAGATCCTGGAGCAGTTCGGTGTGGATTATGAGATGACCATCATTTCCGCTCACAGAATGCCCGACGTATTTTATGATTACGCCAGCAGTGCAGAGGAGAAGGGTTACAAGGTGATCATCGCCGGTGCCGGTATGGCAGCTCATCTGCCCGGTATGTGCGCCGCTATCTTCCCCATGCCTGTGATCGGTATCCCCATGCATACCAAGTCCCTGGGTGGTGTAGACAGCCTGTACTCCATCGTACAGATGCCTTCCGGTATCCCTGTAGCTACCGTAGCTATCAATGGTGGTGCCAATGCCGGTATTCTGGCAGTCAAGATGCTGGCTATGTCCGATCCTGATCTGTTGGCCAAGCTGAAAGAGTACATTGCCGGTATGAAGGCTGCAGTGATGAAGAAGGCTGACAAATTGGACGAGCTGGGCTACAAGGGTTACATGGAGCAGATGTAAGACCTGTTGACGTGATATGTGTGGATCTTGCCTTGTATATGATAAGGGATGATCTGCGACTACCAAATCAGAGAGGTAAATCAATATGTTACGAGTAGGTGTATGTGTATCCGGCGGCGGAACCAATCTGCAGGCCATTATCGATCGTGTACAGGACGGTACCATTCAGAATGCTTCCATCGAAGTAGTCATCAGCAATAATAAAAATGCCTACGCTTTGGAGCGTGCCAAGCAGAACGGTATTCACGCAGAGGTTCTGTCTCCCAGAGATTTCGACAATCGTGAGGCATTCCATGAGGCATTTATGAATCTCTTAGACAGCTATGAGCTGGATCTGGTGGTACTGGCCGGTTTCCTGGTGATCCTGCCTCCTCAGCTGTTTGAAAAGTATGAGAACCGCGTCATCAATATCCATCCTTCTTTGATCCCTTCCTTCTGTGGTACCGGTTACTACGGTCTGAAGGTACATGAAGGAGCTCTGGCCCGTGGTGTGAAACTGACTGGTGCCACGGTACATTTTGTTAATGCAGAGACCGATGGCGGTCCCATCCTGTTGCAGAAGGCCGTGGAGATTCGTCATGACGATACTCCCGAGATCCTGCAGCGCAGAGTGATGGAAGAGGCTGAGTGGGTATTGCTGCCACAGGCCATCAATCTGATCGCCGCAGGCAAGGTGTCTGTGGTGGATGGTAAGGCCATTATTCACTGAAGGAAAAGCGTATATTGTTTGTTGGATTGTCATAGATAAAAAACATAATAAAATAAAAAAGGAGTTTTGCATCCTGGCGTCTTTGT
>JAFYLG010000120.1 GCA_017537225.1 Lachnospiraceae bacterium | reverse complement strand
TCTCAGGAGCGTATGGCAGTAGTCGTAGCCGAAGAGGATGTTGACAAGTTTATTGCTGCCGCTGAGGCAGAAAACCTGGAGGCTTATCGCGTAGCTGTGGTTACCGAAGAAGCCCGCATGGTAATGGAGTGGAATGGTGTGACCATTGCTGACCTGAGCCGTGAATTCTTAAATACCAACGGTGCTGTAAAGCATGCCCGCGTAGCAGTAGCTGAAAAGGATCGCTCTGCCATGAAGAATGCTACCTGCACCGACCTGCGCGCTCTGGCCGGCAGTCTGAAATCTGCCTCCCGCCGTGGTCTGACCGAGAGATTCGACGCCTCCATCGGTGCCGGCTCTCTGCTGATGCCTTTCGGCGGCAAGACCCAGCGTACTCCTGCCCAGGCCATGGCCGCCGTATTCCCCATCCTGCCCGGTCAGGTGACCGATCAGGCCAGCGTATTTACCTGGGGTTATGATCCTGAGCAGTCCACCATCGATCCTTACAAGGGATCTTACAATGCTGTTTATACCTCCATGGCGAAGCTGGTAGCTGCCGGTGCCGACTATAAGAAGGCTTACCTTACTTTCCAGGAGTTCTTCGAGAGACTGCGCCAGGAGCCTGAGCGTTGGGGCAAGCCCTTTAGCGCACTGTTAGGCGGTCTGGATGCACAGCTGGAACTGGGCGCTACTGCTATCGGTGGTAAGGACTCCATGTCCGGTTCCTTCCTGGATCTGGATGTACCTCCGACCCTGATTTCCTTTGCTATCGCTCCTCTGAAGTCCGGAGAGGTTCTGTCTCCTGAGTTCAAGGAGGCCGGTCATCCTGTATATCTGTTCTCCGGTGAAGGTGCTGATGCACAGAAGGCCGCATGGGAAGCATTCTACGCCCTGCATATGGCTGGCAAGGTAAAAGCTGCCTGGGCTGTAGAGAACAGCGTAGCTGAGGCTATGATGAACATGTCCTTCGGTAACAACATCGGTTTTGTTGCCGGTGATGCTGATATTGTATGGAATGCCATCATGCCTGGAGCCATTGTAGCTGAGCTGGCTGAGGAACTGACTGATGCTTGCGCTGTTAAGATCGGTGAGACCACAGCAGAAGAGATGGTAAAGATCGGTGACGATCAGGCCACCATCGCTGAACTGCTGGCACTGAATGAAGGCGTACTGGAAGGTGTATATCCTAACCGTACCAAGCTGGATACCGCTGAGGTTCCCGTACTGAGTGCTCCTGCTGTAGAGCGTGTGGCTCCTAAAATCGCCGTGGCCAAGCCTAAGGTGCTGATCCCTGTATTCCCCGGTACCAACTGTGAGTATGACAGTGCTCGTGCCGTAGAAAAGGCCGGTCTGGCCAGCGAGATCCTGGTGATCAACAATCAGTCCGCTCAGGGCGTAGCCGATTCCGTAGCCCGTTTTGCCAAGTCTGTTCGTGACAGTCAGATCATCTTCGTACCCGGCGGCTTCTCCGGCGGTGACGAGCCCGACGGTTCCGGTAAGTTTATTACCGCGTTCTTCCGCAATCCTGAGGTTCGCGAAGCTACCATGGATCTGCTGAAGCAGCGTGACGGTCTGATGCTGGGTATCTGTAACGGTTTCCAGGCACTGATCAAGCTGGGTCTGGTACCTTACGGTGAGATCATTGACACCGATGAGACCTGTCCTACCCTGAGCTACAACGTGATCGGACGTCACCAGTCCAAGATCGTTCGCACCCGTATCGCTTCCAACAAGTCTCCTTGGCTGTCCAAGGTAAATGTAGGCGATATCGTCAATGTACCGATCTCCCACGGTGAAGGCCGCTTCCTGTGCAGCCAGGATCTGGTAGCCCAGCTTGCTAAGAAGGGTCAGATCGCTACCCAGTATGTTGATCTGAATGGCGTTCCTACCATGGATGTGGATTTCAACCCTAACGGTTCTGTATGGGCTATCGAGGGTATCACTTCCCCTGACGGCCGTGTACTGGGTAAGATGGGTCACTCCGAGCGTATCGCTGACGGTCTGTACAAGAACGTACCTGGTAACTACGATCTGCATCTGTTCGAGTCTGCTAAGGATTACTTCGATTTATAATAACCGGGTCATGGGCGTGAAATTACTTTTGCGCCCATGGAGATACCGATGAAATGTTTTTCGTAATGTCTCAAAAATGCAAGACAAAAACACTTGCGAAATGTTGAGATATTATGTACAATAGCAAAAATATACGAAGAAATAAGAAGAAAGAGGTAAATGTAAAATGGCATTCTACTATTCTGAGCCTTCCCATACGTTCAGTGAGTATCTGTTGGTTCCCGGTTACACTCCCAAGGAGTGCGTTCCTGCCAAAGTTGATTTAAAGACCCCTGTTGTTAAATATAAGAAGGGCGAGGAGTGCCCTCTGACCATGAATGTTCCCATGGTATCCGCTGTTATGCAGTCTGTATCCGGCGAGAAGATGGGTGTTGCCCTGGCTAAGGAAGGCGGCATTGCATTCATCTATGTATCCCAGCCCATCGATCAGCAGGCTGAGATGGTTCGCAAAGTTAAGAATTACAAGGCTGGTTTTGTAATCAGCGATTCCAATCTGCTGACCACCACCACTCTGGCTGAAGTGATCGCTCTGAAGGAAGAGACTGGTCACTCCACCATGGCTGTTACTGCCGATGGTACTGCCAACGGCAAGCTGCTGGGTATCGTTACCAGCCGTGACTATCGTGTGAGCCGCATGGATCCCAGCACTCCCGTATCCGAGTTTATGACTCCCCTGGAGAAGCTGATCACTGCTCCCGAAGGAACCACCCTGAAGGAAGCTAACAATATCATCTGGGATAACAAGCTGAACTCTCTGCCTATCGTGGATGCTGAGGGCAACCTGGTATCCTTTGTATTCCGTAAGGACTACGACAGCCGTAAGAACCATCCTCTGGAGTTGCTGGATGCTCAGAAGCGCTATGTAGTAGGTGCCGGTATCAATACCCGCGACTACGCTGAGCGTGTACCTGCCCTGGTGGAGGCTGGTGTAGACGTACTGGTTATGGACTCCTCCGAGGGTTACTCCGAGTGGCAGGCCATCACCTTAAAGTGGATCCGTGATCACTACGGTGACAGCGTTAAGGTTGGTGCCGGTAACGTAGTAGACGGTGAAGGTTTCCGCTTCCTGGCTGAGGCTGGCGCTGACTTCGTTAAGATCGGTATCGGTGGTGGTTCCATCTGTATCACTCGTGAGACCAAGGGTATCGGCCGTGGCCAGGCTACTGCTGTTATCGAAGTAGCTGCCGAGAGAGATAAGTACTTTGAAGAGACCGGTATCTATGTGCCGATCTGTGCTGACGGCGGTATCGTTCACGACTATCATCTGACTCTGGCTCTGGCCATGGGCGCAGACTTCTGCATGTTGGGCCGTTACTTCTCCCGTTTTGATGAGTCCCCCACCAACAAGGTGCTGGTAGGTGGCAACTACATGAAGGAGTACTGGGGCGAGGGTAGTGCCCGCGCAAGAAACTGGCAGCGTTACGACATGGGCGGCGCCAGCAAGCTGAGCTTCGAGGAAGGTGTAGACTCCTACGTTCCTTACGCCGGTCCTCTGAGCGATGGTATGGCTGTTACTCTGGCTAAGATCCGTTCCACCATGTGTAACTGTGGTGCTCTGACCCTGCCCGAGCTGCGCGCTAAGGCTAAGCTGACTCTGGTATCCTCCGTATCTATCGTTGAGGGCGGTGCCCACGACGTAGTGCTGAAGGATCAGACCAACAGCAATATTCACAGATAATTTTGTCCGTTATTTTGGATCAAAATCATGATCATACGATGATGCTGATAGAAGGAGCTGACCGATAGGTCGGCTCCTTTTTTGAGTTTCGGCAAGTATTGGATAGTTGTTTTAAAAGATTGAAATCATACGATAAAAAATATCTATTAAAAAATTCTGAAAATAAAAAAATATCAGTAAAATAGACTATGCAAAACAAATAATATCTGGTATACTTAAATTGAAAAAATAGGGGGAGTCAGATCAACAAATATGTGAGAAGGAGGTATCTTATGTCGAAAAGCAGGATCCGAAGTTTGTTGGTATTTTTGGCGAGTGTAATAGTATTAGCATTGATCCTATTAAAAATCGATGGAGCCGATGCTGCGATGGGATTTCTTTCCGGTGTAGGGGATTATATCCTGTTTCTTTTGGTGATGGGGATTGCCATTATTTTGATAGGTGGTATATGGATCAAACATTCTTCTCTGGATAAAAACAGTATTTATTTTCTTTCCGGCCTGTTGTTCGTATGCATTTTAGCAGGAGTTATCTTGCTTCGGTCCGAAATACGATACAATCAGATGGTAGAGGAAAAAGGAACTCTGGCTGCTATAGAAAAAGATCCGCTTACGACAGAGGATCTTGGACTGGTACATATGTTTACGGAGAAGATAGACAAGGGTGAGAGTTATTGGAAATCCTATCTGGAGTATACCGTGACACTGGCGAATTATGGTTCGATTCAGTACAATTGTGATCGTTTTACAGATAAGGAAGATGCAGCAAAACGACTGGATGACTACATAAAGTCCGATGAATATCGAGGGGAGTCTATTGTTATTCCACTGGAAATAAGTGGATCTGAATTGGATCGTATGGAGGCATACGAATGGATCCCGGCAGAAGTGGCAGAAGAGGGTTCAGACTCAGAACCTGGTATGAGAATATTTTTCTATTATATGCAAAAGGATGATATGGTATTTCGAATGAAGTATCGCAATACCGTAGCGCTGGAAGATGATCAGTTAGGCGTGATCATGGAATGGTTTTTAAGGGATTCTTGATGTAAAGTATAATTGCCAGTGGGATAGTTCTGTCTCGCTGGCAATTGCTATAGAAATATTGACACAACACAGTGCACAAAAAAACAAAAGGTAAATTATGGAAAATGACAGAAACCATATTTTGCCAAGGAATTTTCATATTATACTTGCACAATTGAGATAAATTTTGTACAATAAAGAAAGTGGTAAACGCTGTAATTCCAACAAAATATCACAAATAAAGTAGAAGAGTGGAGGAATTTGTTATGGCAAAAGAAATGATTGCAATGCTTCTTGCAGGCGGTCAGGGCTCTCGTCTGTACGCATTGACCCAGAAGCTTGCAAAACCTGCAGTTCCGTTCGGCGGCAAGTATCGTATTATCGACTTCCCGCTGTCCAACTGTGTTAACTCTGGTATCGATACCGTAGGTATTCTGACCCAGTATCAGCCTTTTGTACTGAATGAGTACATCGGCAATGGTCAGCCTTGGGATCTGGACCGTCTGAACGGTGGCGTCCATGTACTGCCTCCTTACCAGAAGGCATCCGGTTCTGATTGGTACAAGGGTACCGCTAACGCTATCTATCAGAACATCGCCTTTATCGAGCGTTATGACCCTCAGTATGTTATCATCCTGTCCGGTGACCAGATCTGCAAGCAGGACTACAGTGATTTCCTGAGATTCCACAAGGAAAAGGGCGCTGAGTTCTCCGTAGCTGTTATGGAAGTACCGTGGGATGAGGCTTCTCGTTTCGGCCTGATGGTTACCGACGAGACCGACCGCATCACTGAGTTCCAGGAAAAGCCTAAGAACCCCAAGTCCAACCTGGCTTCCATGGGTATCTATATTTTCAACTGGGATATTCTGAGAAAGTATCTGATCGAAGACGAAGAGGATCCTAATTCTGAAAACGACTTCGGTAATAACATTATTCCTAACCTGCTGCGTGATAACCGCAAGATGTACGCTTACCACTTCAGTGGCTACTGGAAAGATGTAGGAACCATTCCTTCTCTGTGGGAAGCTAACATGGAAGTTCTGGATCCTGAGCACAGTGGTATCAACCTGTTCGATGAGGATTGGAAGATCTACAGCCGCAACAGCGGTATGTCCGGTCACAAGATCGCTCCCGGTGCCGTAGTTGAGAACTCCATGATCACCGATGGCTGCCGCGTAAAGGGTACTGTAAAGAACTCCATCCTGTACGCTGGTGTTACCGTAGAAGAAGGCGCTCTGATCGAAGAAGCCGTTGTTATGGGCGGTTCCGTGATCAAGGCTGGTGCTGTTGTTAAGCATTGCATCGTCGCTGAGAACGCTGTCGTTGGTGAGAACGCTGTGGTTGGCGCTATGCCTACCGAGACCGAGAAGGGCGTTGCTACTATCGGCCCTGGCATCGTAGTTGGTGACAATGCTGTGGTTGGTCCTAACGCTATGGTTGACAAAAATGTAGAAGGTGGTGAAGAAAGATGGTAGTATCTAATAAGAGTGCAATGGGCATCATTTTCCCTAACAGCTTTGATGCTCTGATTCCTGAGATGGCTAATGTACGTCTGATGGCTTCCATTCCTTTCGCAAGCCGTTATCGTATGATCGACTTTGTACTGTCCAGCATGTCCAACTGTGACATCGACAACGTGGCAGTTCTGCCTAACCGCAAGTATCACTCTCTGATGGATCATCTGGGATCCGGTCGTGAGTGGGACCTGGTTCGCAAGAACGGCGGTCTGAGCATTTTCCCTCCTTACGCTGAGAGCGCTAAGGCTATGAACACTGGTCGTGTAGGCCAGATTGCTGGTATCCTGGGCTTTTTGAAGGAGCAGAAGGAAAAGTATGTTGTTATGGCTGACTCTAACATCGCCATCAACATCGACTTCAAGGCTATGATCGCTACTCACATCGCTTCTGGTGCTGACGTAACGATCGCTTACAATGAGCAGGCTGTTCCCGAGTCTTTCGTGAAGTCTGACAATGTAAACAAGGATTTCTACTACTCCCTGACCATCGATGGTGGCAAGGTTAAGAAGATCTATGTAAATCCTACCGATGGCGGCGTTCAGAATCTGTCCCTGAACATCTTTGTAATCGCTCGTGAGCTGCTGATCGAGCTGGTTGAAGTTGCTTTCATGCGTGGTCAGGTTCACTTCACCAGAGATATCCTGCTGAATCAGGTAAATCACCTGAACATTCAGGCTTACAAGTTCGATGGCTATGTTGCTCGCATCTGGGGTATCAACAGTTACTTCGAAGAGAATATGAAGCTGCTGGATGACTACAATCTGGATGCTCTGTTCGCAGGCGGTCCTATCTACACCAAGATTAGAGATGATAATCCTACCAGATACATCGCCGGGTCCAAGGCTGCCAACGTTATGGTTGCTGACGGTTGCGTGATCGAAGGTGAGGTTGAGAACTCCATCCTGTTCCGTGGCGTTAAGATTGCTAAGGGCGCTAAGGTTAAGAACTGCATCCTGATGCAGGATACCGTAGTAGACGCCGGCGCTAACATCGAGTACCTGATTGCTGACAAGGATGTTACCATCTCTGCCGGTAAAGAAATGAAGGGTACCGATAGCTATCCTGTATATATCGCTAAGGGCGTTACCGTTTAATTCGGTAGCTCGCTAGTGATCCGCAAGGATAACCTATAACAAATAAATTCACCCCCACACTCTCTTATGAGTATGTGGGGGTGTTTCTTTGTTTAGCGCAAGGCAGATCATCAGGGAAAATATGTAGACATTTATATAAGAATATATAAGAACACCCGCTGGTTGGGTTAGTTCGCCAGACCCTTTGCACCCGTCGGCACTTAGCGCGCAGCAAGTGCTAACGAAGATGCACGCTTATGTGCCGCGCCGCGTGCAACGGAGCGAGAGCGTGTCTGGTAAATAACCCAATCAGCGGGTGTTCCGAATTTTATGAATGATACAACTATTCCTGATGATCCTCCGTAACGGCACCGGATTTGTAAGCCTCCAGCAATCTCATCAGATCTTCAACCTGTGCATGCAGGTCGCGGCCCTGGTCGGTCTCACGGATCTTCATACGGGTCTCCAGAGTCTCAAAGATCACGGAATCATTGGCGATATCGTGATTCTTGCGGATGGCGTCCTCGCGACCGGCGAAAGGCTGGTGAGATACGATACGCAGGTTTCTGGAGTTAAATACCAAAGTGTAACCGGCGATACCACTGGTAGGCTGATATGCCTTGCAGAAACCACCGTCGATCACGATCAGCTTGCCGCCACCCTTGACGGGATTTTCACCCTTCTTAGCCTTAACAGGCACATGACCATTGATGATATGACAGTGAGGACCAGTCAAACCAAACTCGGCCAGCAGACGATCGCAGACTGCAGAGTCCTGATATAACTTGTAGTAAGGGTTCTTAGTCTCGGTCCATACGGATTCGTCCTTGATCAGACGTCTCTCAAAGGTAGTCATGCGGTCACGGCCAAAGATAGGGCTGTTGCGGCCGGCCCACAGCCACCACAAGAAGTCCATGCCAAACTGGCGCTCCTTGGAACCGATGCGGTCATAGTAAGCCTTACGGGCAGTCTTTTCAGCGTAGTCTAAGAATTCTTTACCGGAGCGCTCTACGCCACCGATGGTAAAGGTCATCAGAGTACCATCCTCGTTCATGGGGATGCAGCCGTGGAACAGCAGATTGCCATTGTGGATCTTGTACAGGCCACCCTTGGAGTACAGGAAACGAACATGCTTCTGCAGCTTTTCGCTGTGACGGAAGGAAGAGGTCAGCTGGTCGATCACATTGTTCTCTTCGGGAGTCAGAGTATAAGGATCAGCAGGATCTACGGTGGGGAAGTCACAGTCTTCCAGAGGATAGGAGACACCGTCGATGACGATGGACTTGGTCTCGTAGTCGATCTTGTCTAACATCAGGCGGTCAGGCATATTGAATTCGGGACGACGGATCAGCTTCTGACCTTCCAGCTTGAACAGGATCACGGTGATGGCCTTGTGCATACGGGCGGAGAGCAGCTTATCCTTCTCGGTGTACTGGTCGGCATCGTGGCCGGTCAGCTTTACCTTAAATCGGTGAGTGTCGCAGTCTTTGTATACTTCGTTAGCGAAAATGGACAAAGGACGCAGGGAAATACCGTAGCCGGTCTCGATCACTTCCAGGTTATTGTAATGGATGGAGTTGGCCAAAACGGTGGCTACCAAAGTACGGGAACCGGAAGCAGCACCCATCCACAGGATATCATGGTTACCCCACTGAATATCGACGCTGTGATAGTCCAGCAGATCATCCATTACGATATCGGCACGAGGACCGCGGTCGAAGATATCACCTACGATATGCAGATGATCTACAGACAGGCGCTTGATGGTCTCGCACAGGGCTTCGATGATGGAAGGAGCCTGGCCGATATTGATGATAGTATTGATAATGTTTTCGTAGTGATCTCGCTTGTCAGCTTCTTCATAGTTGATATTCAATAGCTCATCAATAATGTAGGAGAAAGCTTCGGGGATGGCTTTTCTAACTTTAGAACGGGTGTACTTGGAAGAAACCCAGCGGCACACCTCTAATAGACGATGCAGAGAGATGCGGTACCACTCGTCCATATCCTCCTCCGAGTGGGTTACTAGAGATAACTTCTCTGCAGGATAGTAGATCAGTGTGGCCAGCTCATCGCGGTCATGCTTGGACAGACGGGTGCTAAAACGCTCATCCAGCTTCTGTTTCACCTCACCGGAGCAGGAGTTTAAGATATGAGAAAAGGCCTCATATTCGCCGTGAATATCGGAAATAAAATGCTCAGTACCCTTAGGCAAGTTCAGAATAGCCTGCAGATTGATGATCTCGGTGCTGGCAGCCTGAACGGTGGGATACTGTTTGGCCAGAAGCTGCAGATAGTGGAGTTCTTCCGGCTGGAACGTGATCTTGGATCTCATGAATATCCTCCTTACTACTTTGATGAAAATTGTGCGATTTAAACAAAAATAAAAATACTCATATAGAAAAATTATAACTTATTTCCAAATAAATGTAAATGGAAAAATAGGATTCCAAGTGACTGTTTTCTATAATTTTTACTGCTGAAACCCAAGATATTGTTTTGCAAACAGGAAATATGTGATACAATCACATCAAGATCGAATGGAATCAAGCAGATAGAACGTGATTGAAAAGATGTAATACGATCGAAATTACTGTATAGGCAGGAGGATATAAAAGATGAAATATGTTGTGATCGGTGCCGGTGGAACCGGTGGTGCTATCGGTGGTTTTCTGACCAAAGCAGGGAAAAATGTGACTTTGATCGCCAGAGGAAAACATTTGGCTGCGATGAAAGAGAATGGACTGTGCTTTGAGGCAGTGGATGAGACCTATACCGTGCCGGTGCAGGCTTGTACCATGGAGGAATACGCGGATAAGCCGGATGTGATTTTTGTCTGTGTCAAGGGATATTCTTTGGAAGACACCGTGCCTTTCATCCGACAGGTGGCTCAGAAAGACACCGTAGTGATCCCTATCTTAAATATCTATGGAACCGGTGGCCGTCTTCAGAAGAAGTTGCCGGAATTGACTGTGACCGATGGCTGCATCTACATTGCGGCAGAAATCAAATGTCCTGGTACGATCCTGCTGTCTGGCAAGATTTTCAGAGTGGTATACGGCATGCGTCGTGGTACTTCTCAGGAGATCGCAGATCGTGTAATGCCTGTACTGCGTCAGGTGGAGAGTGATCTGACAGAGGCAGGCATCCTGCCTGTATTGTCTGAGCAGATCGAGAGAGATGCATTGCAGAAGTTTTCTATGGTTTCTCCTATGGCTGCTTCTGGAGCATATTATGATGAACAGACGGGAGTGTTCCAAACCGAAGGAAAGTATCGGGATACCTATATGGCGCTGGTTCAGGAAATATATGCGTTGTCCCAAGCCATGAATATCCCTTTGCCGGAAAATATTGTAGAAATCAACTGTAAAATCATGGACGATCTGGCTCCCGGTGCCAGTGCCTCCATGCACCGCGATATCCGGGCTGGCAAACAGTCTGAGGTAGATGGCCTGGTGTATGAAGTAGTACGTCTGGGACAGCAGTATGGTGTAGATGTACCTACTTATGAGAAAATTGCGGCTGAGCTGCATGCCCGTTTAGATTGATACTAGTCTTGAGTGTAGTCTGGAAATTTTAGAGTCGATACAGGAGGTTTATCATGTTGAAAATCGCTATGACCGGAGCCCGTGGCTATCTGGGATCTTTGATCCGCTTGTACCATAAGGATAAGTATGAGTATATTTCTGTGACTTCTGCTGACCTGGACCTCAGTGATCCGGATCGTGCCAGAGAATATTTTGAACAGTTGGATTTTGACATGGTATTCCACGCGGCCGCCCGCCCCAAGACAGAAGAGTGCGAGGCCTATCCGGAGTGGACCAGGGCTATCAATGCGCTGGCTCCCATTGAGATCGCCAAGGTGTGCCGTGAGAAAGGCAAACGTTTTGTCTTTATCTCCACGGAGCAGGTGTATAATGGAAAATCAGAGCCAGGTCCTTTTGCGGAAGATGTGCCTACGGATACAGTGACCAACTATGGCCGCCATAAAGTAGAGGTAGAACAATGGCTGGCAGAAAACAGCCAGGATTATCTGGTACTTCGTCTGTCCTCCATGTTTGGCATGGCATTGCCGGGAGTAAAGCCCAGCACCAACCTGATCAGCAATACCTTGAACGCTATTCGTGGTGAAAAGCCGACACTATTTACTGTCAATGAACTGCGAGGCATGACCTATGCACAGCGCCTGGCAGATCAGTTTGATAAGCTGATTCAGCTGCCCACGGGAGTATATCATTTTACTTCGGAGAACTATATCAATACCTATGAGATTGCCAAGACCATTGCCAGAGGCTTTGGCTATGACGAAGAGACCATTGCCAAGTATATTTTGCCTAATCATGACCGATATAAAGAGAGATTTCGCGATTACCGTATGGACGCTACCAAGATCCAGGAGCATGGTATTGAATTGGGGACTTTTGAAGAGGATTTAGAAATCTGTCTGCGGGATTTTGGATGGAAATAGCTGACGGATCCAATCGGGCATTAAAAATAAGGAGTAAGTATGATCATCAACACTGGCAGTCGTACCGATATCCCTGCCTATTTTAGTGAATGGTTTTACAACCGAATCCGTGAAGGTTACGTGCTGGCCCGCAATCCTTACTATCCTCGGCAGGTAACTCACTTATCCCTGTCACCGCAGGTAGTAGACTGCATCTGTTTTTGTACGAAAAATCCAGGGCCTATGCTGGACCGGCTGGATGAGCTGGATGCTTATGGTCAGTTTTGGTTTGTCACCATTACGCCTTATGGTAAAGATATTGAGCCAGGCGTGCCAGACAAGACAGAGGTGATACGGTCGTTTCAAAGGTTGTCTGGCAAGGTGGGAAAGCACGCCGTTGGTTGGCGCTACGATCCCATTTTCCTTACAGAAAAGTATACGTTGGAGTATCATTTGCAGGCCTTTGAGCAGATGTCGAAGATGTTGTGCGGCTATACAGAGCAATGTGTCATCAGCTTCATTGACCTGTACGAAAAGACGAAAAAGAACTTTCCCGGTGTTCGAGCTGTCAGCAAAGAAAACCAGGAGCGCATAACGGTAGAGCTTGTGAAGATCGCTCAGCGATATGGGATGAAGATTTACGCCTGTCTTGAGAATGATTTTCTGGCTAAGTTCGGCGTTGATACATCCGGCTGTATGACACAGAAGGTGATTGAGCAAGCCATCGGTCAAAATCTGGAGGTGCCAAAAAACTTGTCTGCTGCCCGTGAAGGATGCAAGTGCCTCCTGGGCAATGATATCGGTATGTATAATACCTGTGGTCATGGCTGCCGGTACTGCTACGCCAATTTTGATATGGACACGGTGCGCAAAAACATGGCTCTCCATGATCCTACATCGCCTTTGCTCATTGGACATTTGCGTCAGGAGGATGTGGTGAAAGAAGCAAAACAGCAGACTTATATAGACGGACAAATGAGATTGTTTTGATGGATGGTCTGGTTATAAGAAAGGAGTGTGATAAAATGAAAAGATCTTGGATGATCGCCATAACCGGTTTCTTGTTGATCGTTGTTACTGGCGGTTATATGGTTTTTGATCAAACTTTTCCAAAGGCAGATCCGATTCACTGTCCCGATATAGAAAGTATTGAAAAGATCACACTCGTTAAGAATGATGGTAGTTCTATCAAAGTTGGAAAAACAGACTTTGGAGAACTATTACATCATATTCGTAATGCACAGCCGACAAGAAGAATGAGCGTAAATGATGCTCCTTATACAAAAGTGTATTATATCATTCGGATAGATACCTTAGATAGACAATACCGGTATTATGTATATACAGAGAATTCACAGGTGTATATTGAAATGCCTTATACAGGAATTTATAAAATCAGTGATCAATTTCTTGATGTTGTTGCAGAAAACTTTATTGAGTGACGCATCTTAACGGAATGCTTTGTGAAACAAATCCAAATGTAACAATGCAAGATTGAAATGGAGATTTTACGGTAATGGAGATTAAGTATACATGTACAAAGGACTCTTTCAGAGGTCCCTTGCATAGGTCCCTTGCATTCGTCTGTTATGGAGTTTGGATTATGTGATTTTAGATCAGGGTAAGGTTGCAACGTGTACTACAGCAGATACGAATCAGACAATGAGGGGGGGCGCTGAAAAAGTTGGATTTACCGCCATATAAAAAAGGCATTGATTTGAAAAATGTTTTCAAGAGTGTATCATAAACAAATAACTACCATTTGTAAAAAAATACGATAAGAAAAACCTATTGTGGAGAATACGCCATGAAAATTTACGATATTTCCCAGGAAGTTTTTAGCTGCCAGGTATATCCCGGTGACCCTGCACCCCAAAAAGAGATGCTGAGTTTAATGGAAAAAGGCGACTTGTATAATCTGACGACATTTAGCATGTGCGCTCATAATGGCACTCATATCGATGCGCCATTTCATTTTATAAAAGACGGAAAGACCGTGGATGCCATATGCTTAGAGGCATTGGTGGGAATGGCGTTTGTGGCAGAATATGATGGAATCGTCTCAGGCGATGATGCTGTAGAGATCATCAAAAAAGCGAAAGAACAAAATCCGGAAGCGGCCAAGCGAATTCTGATAAAAGGAAATGCGGAAGTTTCTCTGGAAGCTTCGAGAGTATTTGCTGCATCAGAAATCTTGCTGTTGGGAAATGAATCTCAGACGGTTGGACCGGAAGATGCGCCCATGGCGGTGCATCGTGTCCTTTTGGCTGCCGATGTTGTTTTGCTGGAAGGGATTCGTTTGTCAGAGGTTTCGGAAGGTGTTTATTTGTTAAATGCTGCGCCACTGAATCTGGGCGGTGCAGATGGTTCTCCGTGCAGAGCGATATTGATTTCTGCTGATGAGATATAAACTTGAATTCACCGAAAAGAATACACAGGACATAATTTGTCTACCCCGAAACCACGGCATTTCTCGCTTTTTGTCGTGGTATTTGAGTATCGAGAGTAGTAAGATCCGGATGAAAGGAGGAGTTCACAATGGACCAACAAAAAATGGGTGAATTTCTAAAGCACTTACGAAAAGAGAAAGGGCTGACCCAAGAACAACTGGCTGAGCATTTCTACGTATCATCACGAACGGTATCACGATGGGAAACCGGTAGCAACATGCCAGATGTGAGCATGCTCATTGATCTTGCGGACTTTTATGATGTAGATATTCGTGAAATCATTGATGGAGAAAGGAAAAGCGAGAATATGGATAATGAAATGAAGGACACCTTGAAGAAGGTTGCAGAATATGCCGCAGAAGAAAGAGAAAAGCGCCATGAACGGCTACGTACCTTCTTGGCGGGCTCGATCGCACTCGGTTTTGTATGCCGTATGCTGTTCGGGAGTGAGTTTGTAGGACGGTTCTATGGAGTTGTTCCCGAAGATATTTGTAATAATATTACTTCATTTACATCTGGACTCGCTGTTGCAGCATTCGCATTGTACATGCTGCATCAACTGGGCGCGTTTGACAAAATTGGTTTATGGAAAAAGAGTCGTAGAGAAAACAGTAAGTAACTTCGACATACCAATTCCAATTTTACGAGCAGATAAACAAACTTGAATTTGACGAGGTGTATTAGATGAAATATATGACTTTCAACTCATCATGTTCCTATGCAGGTATCGCCAATATGCTAGAACAATACGGCATAGACACAGATGATAAAGCTATCGCACTTGCAATGAATCTCCCATATCTTTTTT
>JAFYLG010000119.1 GCA_017537225.1 Lachnospiraceae bacterium | reverse complement strand
TCACTGCCAACCTGTTAGAAGTCGATCACAATATCATCATTGCCAACAGTGATGGTCTCTACACCCAGGATCGTCAGATCCGCACCCGCATGGCCGTCAGTGCCATCGCCAATAATGGTACCGAAAACCAGATCGGTTCCGATGCCCCCGGCCGTCGTATGGGCCTGGAGATGTTTGAAACTTTCCGTCCGGAAAACATCGGCCGCGAGGCTGCCCGTCAGGCTGTCACCATGCTGAAAGCAGGTTATATCAAGGCAGGCAAGATGCCTGTGGCCATCGAAAACGGTTTTGGCGGTGTTATCTTCCACGAGGCCTGCGGTCACTCTCTGGAGTCTTCCTGTGTTTCCATCGGTCAGTCCCAGTTCTGCGATAAGCTGGGCCAAAAGATCGCCAATGAAAAAGTGACTGCCATCGATGACGGCACTATCCCCAATGCCTGGGGTTCCATCAACATCGACGACGAAGGCACTCCCGCACAGCGCAAGATCCTGATCGAAAACGGTGTCCTGAAAAACTATATGATTGACAAACTGAACGGCCGTCGCATGGGCATGGAAGGCAATGGTTCCAGCCGCCGCCAGAGCTACCGTTTCGATCCCACGTCCCGTATGACCAACACCTACATTGCCGCAGGCACGGACAAGAATGAAGATATCATCAAGTCCATCGAATACGGTCTCTACGCCAGAAAGATGGGTGGCGGTTCTGTGAACCCCACTACCGGCTCCTTTAACTTTGCTGTCAACGAAGGCTACATCATCCGCAACGGCGAGATCTGTGAACCTGTCCGCGGCGCCAGCCTCATCGGCAAGGGTTCTGACATCATCATGGATATCGACATGGTAGGCACTGATATGGCTACTGCCCAGGGTATGTGCGGTGCTTCCAGCGGCAGCATCCCCACCGATGTCGGCCAGCCACTGATCCGCGTATCATCCATCACCGTAGGCGGACGATAGGAGGAAAACCATATGAAATTTAATGAATTCAAAGAATTGGTCATGGCTGCTGCCTCTGCCAACGGCCTGAACGAATACGATCTGTATTACAGTGAAGGAGAAAGCCTGTCTGTAGAAGCACTGCATCACGATATCAACGCCTTCTCCACCTCTACCAGCGCCGGTGCCTGCTTCCGCTGTATTTACAAAGGCAAACTTGGCTCTGCTGCCACCGAACTCTTCACCGCCGAAGAGGCTCAGCGAATCGTAGAATCTGCCATGGACAATGCAGACGCTATCGAAAACAATGAAAGTGCCTTTATCCACCCTGCCGGCGACACCTATCAGCAAATGGATCCTGTCACCACCACCGAACCCACAGCCGCCCAGCTGATCGACCTGGTCATGACTACGCAGGAAGCAGCATACCAGCAGGATCCCCGTGTAATTGACGGCACCCAGTCTATGGCTCAGTTTTCCCGCGGCGGTGTCTCTCTGTGTAACTCCAAGGGACTGGATCTCAGTTATCAGTACGATTACACTGTGGCTTTGTGCTTCCCCGTAGTCAAAGTACAGGACGAAATGTTTGATGGCATAAAAATGCAGGCCGATAACTTTACCAACTTCCAACCTGCAGAGCTGGCTGCCAAAGCCGTAGAAGAAGCTGTCGCTACCATTGGCGCCGATACCATTGAGACCGGCAAATACGATATTGTATTCTCCAACAAAATGACTGCCACTTTATTGTCCACTTTATTGTCCACTTTCCTGTCCGCCTTCTCCGCTCAGGCTGCCCAGCGCGGCATCTCCCTGTGGAAAGACAAAGTGGGGCAGTCCGTAGCCTCCCCCCTGGTAACTATCACCGATGATCCTGCCTACGAAGGAAATCTGGTTCGCGTCCCCTTCGACAGTGAAGGTGTGGCAACCTATCGTAAAGACGTAGTAAAAGACGGACAGCTGATCACTCTTTTGCACAATCTGTCCACTGCCAGCAAGGCTGGTGTAACTTCTACCGGTAACGGTGCCAAGGCCGGCTATGCCGCTCCCGTGGCCATCATGCCCTACAACTTCTACATGAAAAAGGGCACTGCCGGTACCAGGGAAGACATCTTCCAAACCATCGGCAACGGTATTTACATCACCAAACTGGACGGCCTCCATGCCGGTGCCAATCCCGCTTCCGGTGATTTCTCTCTGTCTGCCGCTGGTTTCCTGATCAAAGACGGCAAGAAGGATCGTCCTTTGAAGAACTTTACCATCTCCGGTAACTTCTACCAGCTTATGAAAGACGTGGCCATGGTAGGCAGTGATCTGGAATTCCAGATGCCTCGCGGAACCAGCTGCTTTGGCGGTCCCAGTATTATGGTCAAAGAGATGGCGGTGGCTGGTAAGTAAATTTGCTGTTCTGGGGACGCCGTGTAGGTATCTCTATCCTCTGTGGAGGACGCTCTCGCTCCGTTGCTTACGTAGCGGTACATAAGGCTCTCAGGCCCGCTTCGCAGACCTGCTCGCCAAGTACCGACGTGCGCAAAGGCCCCACGACGGATAGACCTTTCCACACAGTTCGAGACAGTGATTCTTACATTCTGCGCTTAACAAAAACACTAACCGAACAAAAACGTCCGAATCGTAAACTTTTACGAATCGGACGTTTTTTCATCACTTATAACTATACTACCTTTATACTCTCACGATATAGCCGGCTTTTCTCTCCTTGGGAACGGGAGCCTCGCCATCGGCATAACCCAGGATACACTTGCCTACGCCGCGGTACTTCTCGTCAATACCCCATTTGCGCAGCAGAGCCTTACCTTCTTCTTTGTCGAAAACCTCGGTAGCGCGGTTGATCCAACAGGAGCCTACACCGATGGATGCAGCTGCATTCATCAGGTTACCCATTACCAGAGAACCATCTTTTAACCAGTTGCCAACAGTACCGTCAGCCAGTACGATAACCACAGTGGGAGCACCATAGAAAGGATCGGTACCGGGTTTTCCCATCACTTCGGCATTGAGTTTGGACAGATAAGCAATAGTCTCGGCATCCTGTACTACTACCATCAGAGGGGACTGCAGGCCCATACCGGTAGGTGCCCAGGTACCGGCTTCCAGAATCGCATTCAGTTCAGCGTCGGTGATCTGCTCTGTTTTGTACTTGCGGATGCTGCGGCGGGTTTTTAATACCTGTAAAGTTTCATTCATCAAGATTCTCCTTTTCTTACGACCTCATCTACGGTCATACTTTTTCATTGGTTTCCTATCATCCTACCTATTAGGTATAAGATTTCACCACGATACCGGCCTCAGCCTTTTCGATCTCAGCTTCCACACTGGACTGACCACTCTGCTCTTCCTGCTTTTCGCCGCGTACTCTCTCTGCCTGAGAAGAACGCAGATACTCAGGTGCATGAGCCTCCGCAGATTCATAGATACCATCAGCGTACATCTGAGCACCCAGTGCAGCCACGGCAGCACCGCGCTGACGGTTCAGATGAGCCGGTGCCAGATAGAAAGGCACCTGCACGTTGGCATAGATGTTCTTCAGCTGAGCAGGAACACCGTCTCCCAAAAAGATCACGGGGCCACCCAGCTCGTTGACCTCGGCGATGACCTGATCCATATCCACCGCACGGGAAGGCACTTTGATGATGAACTCACCGCTCTCCCACTCATACATACCATTATACACCTGATTGCGGCGGGCATCCATGATAGGACAGATGGTAGATACGGTATCAAAGCACTGGTATGCCATGGCATCCAACGTAGGCACGGAAATCAAAGGCACATTCCAGGCCAGACCCAGCCCTTTGGCCGTAGCAGAGCCGATACGCAGACCGGTAAAAGAACCAGGGCCGGCAGCAATGGCAATGGCATCGATGCTGTCCTTGTCCTGCTCCGTCATGCGAAAGATTTCATCGATCATGGGCAACAGGGTCTGTGAGTGAGTCTTCTTAAAATTAACAGTATATTCTGCAGTGATCACACCGTCCTCCCAGATAGCCACAGACGCTACCAGAGCAGAACTTTCGATTCCTAAAATCTTCATAATCATTCTCCTTTTTGGCACATTAGATGTGCTAGAGTGTTAGATTTATCTTACTACGAAATGTGTTCTTTTTCAAGAAGAGTTGATACAATATATCTTATCGTACATTGTATTTTCATGTTTTCACTGCCTCTTTGTCATAACGCAAAAAGGATCTGGCTCAGCCAGATCCTTTTCTCTCTTTTGTGGTAATTGTTTGCGATCATTGTTTGCAACGATTGCCCACTACTGATTCCAAGTGTTTTACTCTACGGTAATACGGCGGTAATCAAACCCCTGCTCCACATCTTTTTCGATGGTCACATGGATGGCTGTCTCAGGGATGATCTCCTCGATCAGGGTAGACCATTCGATCAGGGCCACGCCCTCTCCATAAAAATATTCCTCGTAACCGATCTCGTCCATCTCCTCCACATCACCGATGCGATACACATCGAAATGATACAAGGGCAGGCGACCTTCTTCATATACCTGTACAATAGTAAAGGTAGGGCTGTTGACAGGACCATCGATCCCCAACCCCTGGGCAAAGCCCTGGGTAAATACAGTCTTACCCACACCCAGATCACCGTCCAGACAGATCACCTGACCAGGGACAGCCTGCTCACCCAGAGACTTGCCAATGGCAAAGGTCTCTTCGGGGCTATGGGTTTCTATTACTTTATATTCCTTCATATGTTACTCCTTATGATCAAAGCATCTCTGAATGGCTGCCATTTCTTATCACGCAGTTTTAAATCTGCTCTACACATTTCATGGTCAGGCCGATACGCTTCTTGTTCAGATCCAAACTGATCACCTTTACATTGACAATGTCACCTACGCTGACTGCCTCCAAAGGATGCTTAATGTAGCGATCGGTCATCTGAGAAATGTGGACCAGACCGTCCTGATGCACACCGATATCCACAAAAGCACCAAAGTCGATAACGTTGCGGACCGTACCCTTCAGGGTCATGCCCACCTGCAGGTCCTTCATTTCCATCACGTCGGTGCGCAGGATCGGCTTAGGCATCTCATCGCGGGGATCACGGGCAGGTTTTTCCAGCTCTTTGACCATATCCAGGAGCGTGATCTCGCCAATGCCCAGTTCGTCGGCCATCTTCTTGTAATCGGTGATCTTGCGGCCAATGTCTTTTAATCCACCTCGCAAAATATCTGCCGGCTGATAGCCCAGACGCTCCAGCAGTTGTTTCGCTGCCTCATACGATTCGGGATGTACTGCGGTAGTATCCAAAGGCTCCTTGCCTCCAGTGATGCGCATGAATCCGGCACACTGTTCAAAAGCTTTTGGTCCCAGTTTAGCCACCTTTAAGAGCTGCTTACGGCTGGTAAAACGACCGTTCTCCTCGCGGTAAGCCACGATATTTTTCGCGATGGTCTTGGACACGCCGGAAATATATTCCAACAAAGAAGCCGAAGCGGTATTCAGATCGACACCTACTTTATTTACACTGTCTTCTACCACGCCCTGCAAAGATTCGCCCAGCTTTTTCTGATTCATATCATGCTGATACTGGCCAACACCGATGGACTGGGGATCGATTTTTACCAGCTCGGCCAGAGGGTCCTGCAAACGACGGGCGATGGAAACAGCGCTGCGCTGTCCCACGTCAAAATTCGGAAACTCTTCGGTAGCCAGCTTGCTGGCAGAGTACACCGAAGCGCCTGCCTCATTGACGATGATATACTGAACCTTCTCGGGGATCTCCTTTAACAACTCGGCAATGATAGCCTCGGACTCACGGGAAGCGGTTCCGTTGCCCACAGAGATCAGGGTGATCCCATATTTACGAATCATTCTCTTTAAGATCTGCTTGGACTCTGCCACCTTGTTCTGAGGGGCGGTAGGGTAGATCACAATGGTATCCAGCACCTTGCCGGTGGGGTCTACCACTGCCAGCTTGCAGCCAGTACGGAATGCAGGGTCCCAGCCCAAAACAGTATGTCCCACAATAGGGGGTTGCATCAGCAACTGCTCCAGATTCTTACCAAAGACCTGGATAGCTCCCTCTTCTGCCTTCTCTGTGAGAATATTGCGGATCTCGCGCTCGATAGCAGGGGCGATAAGACGATCATAGCTATCTGCTACCACTGCCTGCAAGATCGGTGTGGTGTGAGGATTATTCTGAAGGATCACCTTCTTTTCCAGATAGCGAAGACACTTTTCTTCCGGTGCTACTACCTTGACTGTCAGGATCTTTTCCTTCTCGCCACGGTTTAATGCCAGCACGCGATGACCTGCTACCTTTTTGAGAGGTTCTTCATAATTATAGTACATTTCATACACAGACTCCTGGCCTTCCTTGCCAGAAGACTGCAGCAGTCCCTCTCGCAGAGTCAAAGCGCGGATATA
>JAFYLG010000118.1 GCA_017537225.1 Lachnospiraceae bacterium | reverse complement strand
TGAAGTTCATCGGCCTGATCCATATAATATGCCGAGCGAAAGATCATTAGATAACCAAGTCTCCCGCCCAAACCAAGAGATACCATAGCCACTACGCAGAAAGTCAGCACGATACTTCTGCGGTGAAATATTTTTAGCATAAATGAAATCGTCCTTAGAAGCCCTTATCTTTATACTATATGGCACCCCTTACTGATTCATGTGAGCATCTGACAGGACAAAGGAAACGGCCAGAGTATACCGGCCGTTTTCATCATTTCGTGTATTATCTTTTGTCAGCATACAAATGTCCGTTAATCCTCATTTCCAGGATCTGCCTGACCTTCTGGTTCATCATCCGAAGGGGTAGAATCGTTACGATCACCGAAAATACCTCCGGAAAAATCGTCTTCTTCAAAGAATACACCTGTCTGAGGTTCCGTGGTTACCGGATCACCATGTTCGTCTGTCTCTGTCTCCGGATCCACTACAGGAGCCTGAGGTGTCTCCTGAGGAGGATTCTTCAGATCTCTGGTGGGATACAGATTCATATAAGGAAGCAGATCCGTCATGATCTCTCTCCACAGAGTGGAAGCATGGGCGCTTCGTGCCTGCTCCTCTACACCCTGAGGAGCATCTACGATCACGTACAGGATCACTTCGGGATCATCTGCAGGAACACCACCGATAAAGGACAGCAGATAGTCGTTCTTATTACGACCCTGGCGTTCTGCCGTACCGGTCTTGCCCCAAATCTCATAACCATCGATCTGAGCATTCTTACCAGTATGAACATCTACCACATCCAGCATGGCATCTAACATATAGTGAGACGTATCGGCGCTAATGGTCTGGCGAACTGCTTTACCATCGATTTCTTCCAAGACAGCGCCATCACTATTTTTGATCTGACGCACAATATGAGGCTCATAATAGGTACCGCCGTTGACCAGCGAACAGTAAGCCGCGATCTGCTGGACCATGGTCACGTTCATATTCTGACCGAAGGCATTGGTCGCCACCGTAGCCACATCCATGTTTTCCTCGGCATACAACAAACCAGTCGCCTCACCAGGAAGATCCACACCAGTCTTCTGACCAAAGCCGAACACGGCCTGGTAACGGGACATCTCATGGCGTCCCAGCAAACCGCCAATATACATCAACGCATCGTTGCAGGACTGTCCCAATACTTCTTTCAGATCCAGCCAGCCATGGGCTCGGCCATTGTTACACTTAATAGGCCAGCCACCTACCGTCTCACCGCCGTCACACTGGAAACCGCTAGTCGTCTTAATCTTCGCCTCGTCCAAAGCCGCAGCCACTACCAGAGATTTGGTGGTAGAGCCGGGCTCAAATGCATAAGCGATACAGAAATTGCGCCACAGATCATTCAGTGCCAGTGTCTTCTCCTCGGATGTCATGGCATCGATCATAGACTGGGTATAGTAAACATGCTCTGCAGAGCCGCTGTTATCATGCTTATTAGTATATACGCCAAGCAATGCACTGGTATCGGCAGGATTATTCAAATCGAAGGCTGCATCGGCTGCCATACCCAGGATCTCACCGTTGTGAGGATCCATCACAACCACACCGATATTGTAGGCTTTCAGATCCTTCTGTGCTCTGGCAATATGATCCTGAATGATCCTTTGAATCGTGGCATCAATGGTGGTAACGATAGTATTTCCATCCTCTGCCGGCTTGATCACACGCTGCAGATTACTGTCATCATTTAAATAACCGTATTCTCTTCCATTGGTACCTACCAGCTGACTGTTGTAATACTGCTCTACACCATAACTGCCCTTACTGCTGTCGTCTCTGGAAAAGCCGATCAGCCAGCATGCCAGATCATTATACGGATAGATTCTCTTATACTTGGTCTCAAACCATACGCCGGCCACACGCTTCTGGCTTTCTTTCTTATCCTCTTTTTTCTTGTTTTCCTGAGCGATCTTAGTCTTTAACTCCAAAAAGCGATTCATGTCCTCCTCGGACATCTCTCGGGTGTAAACAACGTAGCGGCTGTTGATCTCCTTCTTTTCATTGATCAGCTGTACCAGCTCGTTACGGTCATACCCATAACACTCTACCAAGGCATCCAGTGTGGTGTCAGTATACTTTGCATCCGAAGTGATCACCACCGGATCCAGGATCAGATTGTACAGACGTGTAGTAGTAGCCAACACGGTACCATTGCGATCCACAATATCACCGCGGCGGAATGCAATCGTGCGGCTATCGTAGTCCTGTTGGGCATACACGATCTTCTGATACTCTTCATTTTTATCCCTGCTGATGGTCAAAAGCACAATAGCAAGGGCAAACAAAGCCAGCACTACGATCGCAAACGTCAGTGCCAGCTTTCTCTTCATATATTGCCGAAAGGGCCGGTATTTCTTACGGCCCTGAGTCGTTTTCTCTATGGTTGTATCATTTCTATCGGGCTTGTCAGTCCGTCGATCACGGGATTTGGTCATACTGTCTTACGTACTCACTTTCTGTCGATTGATAATACAGAACCTGATCGTCACCGGGGCGAACCATGCCAAGCTCCGTAGTTGCCACTTGGTAAATGTAATCCAGATCGGTGTAGGTCTGAATCTTTCTTTCCAACAGATCATTGTTTGCCTTTAACTGCTCCAGCTCCAGTTCCTTCGCTTCAATGGTGTTCATGGTGGAAACGATGGAGGACTGTACCTGCAGGTAATTAATGGCGATGAACATGATACATACCGCAGCCAAAGCGGTAAATACTACCATGCCGCCGCTCATATACTGCAGCTTTTCACGGTTACGGCGCACCTGTCTGCGTCTTCTCTGAGCCTCCTGATCCTCCTTGCGAGTCAGTTCTCTTCTGCGCTGAGTTTCTCTCTCAGGAACTTCATAGACTCTCTGGGGAGCATTGGCTACACGTACGGTATTGCCCTCAGTATACTCTGCTGCGTACATGACAGCAGTTCTTTTTTCATTGGAATATGTATTCTTGCGGGCCATAACGTTACCTCTTTCTATCAGATATGCTCAAACACTCTCAGTTTTGAGCTCTTTGCTCTCTTGTTTTCTGTACATTCCTCTTCGGTAGGAATAATAGGTTTTCTGGTGATCACTTTACCCTTACTCTTGCGTCCGCAAACACATACAGGGAAATGAGACGGGCAGATACAAGGATTTTCGTTCTCGCGGAACTTATTCTTTACAATGCGATCCTCCAGAGAATGGAACGTGATGATGGACAGACGTCCCTCCGGATTCAGACGATCGATCATGCCGTCGATGGAATCCTGCAGTACGCTCAGCTCGTGATTGCACTCAATACGCAATGCCTGGAAGGTCTGCTTGGCAGGATGACCGCCCTTGGCATTACGTACCTTGGCAGGCACCGCTGCCTTGATGATCTCTACCAGCTCGCCGGTAGTCTCGATGGGAGCCTTCTCTCTGGCACGAACGATGTGCTTGGCAATGTTCTTAGCGAAATTGTCCTCGCCGTAATCGCGGATGATATGAAACAGTTCGGTCTCACTGTACTCATTGACGATGACCTTGGCAGTCAGACTGCTGCGGTTGTCCATACGCATATCCAGAGGAGCATCTTCCATGTAAGAGAATCCTCTCTCGGCGGTGTCGATCTGGTGGGAAGAAACACCGATATCCAGTAAAATACCGTCCACCTTATCTATACCCAGTCGATCCAATACAGAAGCAAAATTCACATAGTTATCACGGACGATCGTAACCTTGTCACCAAACTCCTGCAGTCTCTCTCCTGCGGCACGAATGGCTGCCTCATCCTGATCGATACCGATCAGTCGGCCGCCGTCGCCCAGACGCTTGCAGATCTGGTAGGAATGGCCGCCACCACCCAGGGTGCCGTCCACGTAAATACCGTCCGGCTTTACCTGCAGTGAATCAATGGTCTCTTCTAATAATACGGAAATATGTTTAAATTCCATCAGATACCCAATCCTTCCATGTTCTCTGCGATCTCTTCCATATCGTCATAGCTATTGGCCTCAGCCCAAGCTTCTTTATCCCAGATCTCGATACGATTACCCACACCTACCAGGGTTACATCCTTGGTCAGATGCGCAAACTCACGCAAATTAGCAGGCAGTAAGATACGACCCTGCTTGTCCACTTCACACTCGATAGCACCACCCAGCATGAAACGGGTAAACTTACGGGCGTTGGCATTGGTCAAAGGCAATACTTTCAATTTCTCTTCCAGCAGCTTCCAGCCTTCCATATCATAGATAGACAGGCAACCATCCAGACCCTTAGTCACCATGAAGGTATCCCCCAGAGACTCACGGAATTTAGACGGAATGATAAGACGTCCCTTGGTATCCAATGAATGATTGTATTCACTGACAAACATCTTACTCACCGCCCTTTCCCTTCGTACTCTGTGGTCTGCGGTCTGAAATCTCCCACTTCCTACCATTTACCGCCACTTTTCACCACTTAGTACCATTGTAGCGAACTTTTTTTTATTTTGCAAGGGGTATTTTTATGTTTTTGCTATGTTTTTTATATTTTTTCTCATCAAAAAAACATGGCTGCAACAGCCATGTTTTTCAAACAATATTTAATGATTTTTTTCATAAAATCCTATACAAAACGTTCTTTCTTCTATCCTATGCTATGATTCAGATCGCCTTTTGCTCAAAAGTGGAGGATCATCCCAACGCCTGCCTTTTATTTACCTCACTATAACCAATCAAAATATGCTTATGATTCTTCTCCAAATAATCTAATACCTCTTTGGCCAGCTCCTTCTTTTGAAATTCGATCTTCGCGATCTCTTTCCCATCCGCATACAGCAGCAGATACCAGATGTCGACAAGAACCCGTCCGCAGCACATAGACATACGCGTCTCCTGCGCACGCAAAAAAGCCCACTGGATCTGATAATAAGGAACATATCTGACCTTCAACATACCCGGACAATAAAGACATCTCTGCCCCAGGCGGATCGTATCCACAGGATGTGCCTCCTTCCAATCCCGTTCTAACAAAACAGGATCCATAGAAATCTCTGTCATCGACTGAAAAGAAAAACGAGCCATCTCCATACCTCCCATACATGTTTTGTGGATATTTTCAATCATCAAACCACTCTCCTTCACAAGTTCAGATAAAAGTGATTTTAAATTTACTGATTCCAATAATAGTATCTATTATTAATATAGCATAATCATTTGAATTTGAAAAGTAAAATTTGAACCATTTTTTTCTTTTTTCATACAGTATACTATCAAATCACGACAGAACAGAAGTCGTTTGTCATTTTGGTCTTTTCTCTGTCGTATCGAAAGGAGTTTTCGTATTATGTCATATATCGTAGCGATCGACCCCGGCCATGGAGGACGAGATCCTGGAGCTGTCTCCCAGGGACGTCAGGAAAAGGACGATGTCCTTCGCCTGGCCCTGACTGTTGGCACCATTCTGGAGCAAAATGGTATTGAAGTCGTCTACACTCGCACCACCGATATCTACAATACCCCATTTGAGAAGGCCACAAATGCTAATAATGCCGGAGCCGATCTCTTTGTTTCCTTCCATCGCAATGCCACTCCCACCGGCGAAGCCTCCGGGGCAGAAGTTTTAGTATATGAAGACACTGGACTGCCTGCCGAGCTGGCTCGTGCCATTTTAGAAGAACTTGAAGATGTGGGATTTGATAATCGCGGCGTCATCGAGCGAAAAAATCTGGTAGTTCTCCGCCGCACTCAGATGCCCGCCGTACTCATCGAGGTGGGCTTTATCGACAATCCAGGTGACAATGAATTGTTTGATCAGGAATTTGATGCCACTGCTCAAGGAATCGCCGATGCCATTCTGGATGTGATCAGTGACGTAGAAATGCCACTCATGCCTCTGTACCGTGTTCAGGTCGGTGCCTACCGTGACAGCCGCAATGCCAACACACAGTTGCAGCTCCTGCTAGCTCAGGGTTTTCCTGCTTTTGTCATCTATGAAGATGGTCTATACAAAGTTCAGGTTGGTGCCTTTGCTCAGTTGACCAACGCTGTTCGAATGGAACAAAACCTCCGTATGATGGGATATAATACGTATATCACTACCTG
>JAFYLG010000117.1 GCA_017537225.1 Lachnospiraceae bacterium | reverse complement strand
ATCACCAAGCTGTATGCTGCCAACACTCCTTCCACCATTTATGCATACTTTGGTATGGACCACTATGTAAATGGTCACTACGGCTATCGTGTAACTGCCCAGCTGGCAGCTCTGACCGGTAACCTGGGTAAGCCTGGTGCATATTGTGGTATGAATGAGTCCCTGGGTACCAACTTTGCCAATATCGCTGGCTGCGGTTACACCGGTGGCGGCGTACTGTCTCCCATCAGCATCCCGATCCTGTGGTTGCCTGAGATCCTGGAGACCGGCAAGTTCGGCGAGAAGGATATCACTTTGAAGTCTTTGTATGTAGCACATGCCAACATCATCGGCAACTCCGCAGAGCGTAAGACTGTGATCGATACCTTAAACAAGCTGGACTTCATCGTAATGGCTGACCTGAACATGAATGAGACCGCTCAGTATGCAGACATTCTGCTGCCTGCCGCTCACTGGTTCGAGGTTGACGATATTTTCATGAACTACAGTACTCACCCTTACGTTCTGATGCAGGAGAAGGCCGTAGAGATCCCTTACGAGTGTAAGTCTGACTACGAGATCTACCGTCTGCTGTGTACCGCTATGGGTTATCCTGATACCTTCAAGATGACCGAAGAAGAGTACATGAAGCTGTGGCTGGATACCGATGGTGCCCGTGCTATGGATCTGACCTACGAGAGAATGCAGAAAGAAAAGGCAGTTCGTTTCGTAAAGGAAGGCTTTGTATTCGCTGAAGGCGGCGTATTCACCACCACTACCGGTCGTGCTCAGTTCTACAACGAAGCTCCTGCACCTGCTATGCAGTATGGACAGACCTGGTATCCTGAGAAGGAACGTCTGGCATATTGGGAGCCCCCTCATGAGGCATGGCATGAAAATGCACTGCATGAGAAGTATCCTTACGTGCTGCTGCAGGTACATCCTAAGTGGAGAACTCACAGCCAGTGGTTCGACGTACCCATGCTGGATGAAGTTTCCGGTCCTCCTACCGTACATATGAACCCTGTAGATGCAGCTGTCAAGGGCGTTGCCGAAGGCGATACCGTTAAGGTATATAACGACCGTGGTCATGTTGTAATGACAGTAAATATCAACGATGGTGTACAGCCTGGTACCATTACGGTTCCTAAGGGATGGGAAAAGGGTCAGTTCATCGATGGTCACTATCAGGATCTGACTTCCAGAGTAATGAACCCCATGATCAACAACAGCGCATTCTTCGATGCTCTGGTTGACGTAGTAAAGCTGTAAGGAGGATAAACCATGAGATATGCAATGGCAATTGATTTAAGAAGATGTGTTGGTTGTGATACCTGCAGCATCGCCTGCAAAGTGAGCAACAACCTGCCCAAAGATATGCTGTGGCTGAAGGTACAGACCGTTGGTGGCGCCGGCAAGGATACTGCTTCCGGTACCTACCCTAATGTGGCCATGTCCTACCTGCCTGTAAACTGCATGCACTGCACCAACGCTCCCTGCGTGCCTGTATGCCCCACTAAGGCTACCACTCAGAGAGAAGATGGCATCGTGACCGTAGACTCTTCTCTGTGCATCGGTTGTGGCGCCTGCATCACTGCTTGCCCTTACGAAGGTGTTCGTACCCTGAACGAAGGCGAGCCTGAGTTCTATCTGGACTTCGAACTGGGTCATCCCACCGCTCCCAAGCATGTAGCCAACGTAGTAGAGAAGTGCAACTTCTGTGTAGGCCGTCTGGAACTGGGCGAAAAGCCTGCCTGCATGGAGCTGTGCCCCGGCCGCGCCAGATACTTTGGCGACATCGACGATCCTAACTCTGAGATCAGCAAGCTGATCGCCAGCAGAGAGGTAATGCGTCTGCAGGAAGACAAGGGTACTGAGCCCAATATCTACTACTTGGTATAAACCTACGGATCGCTCTAATTGATACATATGGGTCCCCCATGTTGGTTGACAGCATGGGGGATTTATAATATCTTAGACCTAGAATTATTTTTAATCGTGAAGGGACTATCATGGGCTTACTTCTGAAAGTATTGACGACTCCGGGAGAGTTTCACCCGTTTATTGATTTGAATCATTGTGTTAACCGCAAGCAGCGTTGGCTGCAGTGCAGTGCCTGTATGGACATCTGTCCTAAGCAGGTCTACGATAAGACACAGGCAGAAAAGCCAAACTGGACAGAGTGTCAGAATTGCGGTCTGTGTGTATCGGCCTGTTCTGCCCGCTGCATTGCTCCCTCTACGCCCAATGTACGAAGACATTTGCAGCTGACTAAGGGTCAGGAGACTGTGACCATTTCCTGCAAAGATCACGAAGTGGCCAACAGCCATACAGAGCCCTGTCTTGCCAATCTGCCCTGGGAGTATCTGGCCTATCTGGCTTTGGATAAAAAAGTAGTACTGAACATGACCGGATGCGGTACATGCCCTCACAAAGAGTGTGTGGCGCTGTTGAGCAAGCAGCTGACAGAGTTGAAAAGTTTTTTTGGTGAGGAAGAGTTTGCTGCCAGAATAGAGATGTGCAGACAGGAAGCGAAAGCCGGAGAGGCGGCCCAATTGAGCCGTCGTGATCTGTTCCGTACCGGATTGCAAAAGACCGCGCAGGGAGCAGTACAGTTGACTGGCGAATCGGACAATTTCATCAGTGGTATGGCCTATCGCAAACTGTTGGCTGACCGGGTTCGTACCATCTATACAGAAACGGCACCACAGAATCGCAAGCCTTACTACATGCATCTTCCCTGGTTTCAAACTGAGTGCTATGGCTGTGGGAACTGCGCCAAATTGTGTCCCAATCAGGCCATTGAGATCGGTGAAGAAGTGGATGGAAAGAGATTGATTTCCGTGACTCCCTGGAGGTGTGTGGGTTGTGGCGTATGCACTGCTGTGTGTCGTGAGAATGGTGTACAGGGTAACCGTAGAGTGAAGATCCCTTACTTGGACAAACTTCCCATGACCCATGTGGCTGCCAAGTCCTGTCATCGTTGTGGACGTCCCATGAAGCCGGACACAGAAGGTGACTACTGCGCCAGTTGCAAGCAAAAATTAAAGAAGAGGTGAGAGATCTGCGCCTATTTATGCATGCCATGCATTAGCGCAGAAACTTAGAAAATCTCAGGCGATCGGTTACGAAAATTTGGCTCGGACGTTCGCCTTCTTTTTTTGCGGGATCTCGGTGCATAACCTCTTTCATTCGGGCAACACTATGACCGAGGTGATGAGACATGAAAAAAATGCAATTGACAACATGGCTGCAAAATAAAATGGTTCTTGCAGCGTTATTGATGCTTTTGGTAGCAGGCACAGCGGTGGCCGGTGTCGTGGCACTGCGAGAAGGAGAACTGCAGGAGCAGGAGGAGACAGAGCCCGGCTATGCTTTTCAGACACAGGAAGATCCACAGCCTTTAGATCAGCAGTGGAATCAGCTGGAACATATCCAGAAGGAACCTTTGCAAGGTCAGGATCCTGAGTGGGAGCAGAGTGAGAAACCGGAAAAAGAGATTCCCAAAACAGGCGATCGCCCAGTCCAGTCCGGTGAGATCGATACGGTTTCCGGTGGTCAGGAAAATGTTCAGGACGATCTGGCAGAGGTGTTTGAAGACGAAGCAGAGGCAGAGACGTTGGTAGCCGGTGAGGATGCTGTGATCTATGAGCCGGAAAGTCAGGTGGAGGATGTGATCGCTCCAGCGATGCCCCTGGATTTTCAGGCGGACAGTACCATGGGATGGCCTGTCTTTGGCAATGTATTGCTGGATTATAGTATGGATACCACCATCTATTTTCCTACATTGAAGCAGTACAAATGCAATCCCGGAATTCTGATCCAGGCAGAGATAGGACAGCCGGTGACGGCAGCGGTACGCGGCCAGGTCACTGCCATTGGTACCAATGAAGAATGGGGCAATTTTATTATGATGGATCTGGGGGGAGATTATACCTTGTGTTATGGTCAGCTGGAAAATATCCCTGTGTCTGTGGGACAGATCGTAGAAGCAGGAGAAATATTAGGTACAGTGGCCCAGCCTACTAAATATTATGTGGTAGAAGGCTCCAATATTTATGTGGAGATGCGTTATCGGCAGGAGCCGGTAGATCCGTTGGATTACATCCGGTAAAAAAGATTAAGAAAAGGCAGGCGTCTAACGCTTGCCTTTTTTGTGAGAATTACGTATACTGGAGAATAGAGAAATCAGACCATTAACATACACAAGGGAGATTACCTATGGGCAGACAGGACGCAGACAAAGAGGCAGCAAGAGCAGAGGCAAGAGAGCGCCGCAGAGCATATTATGAATCGTTGTCACCGGAAGAGCAGAAGGCTTACCGGGAGCGGGTACGTCGCGCCCGTAAGATCAAAAAGCTCCGCAAGATGGCCATCCAGGGAGCAGCGATCCTACTGCTGATCATCGTAGCCATCATCGGTGTGTTAAATCAAAAAGGCTGTGGAAAAGATAAGACTGGGAAGGACAAAGAGACCCAGCAGCAGGTGGACAAGACTCCTGGGGAAGGCGCTGCAGCAGGTACGCTGGAGGCTCCCGATTGGGTCATTGAGAGTTTTGTACGCAAGCATAAGGATTCTAGACCCGGAACGGCCATAGACCAGGTGGATGGGATCGTGATACACTATACTGGTGCCCCTGGCAAGTCCGCTGAGGCGATTCGCAGTGAGTTTGATATGCTGGATAAGGGAGAAGATGGCAGCCCGGCGGCTCACTTTGTCGTTGGCATTGATGGCACTGTGATCCAGTGTATTCCATTAAGCGAGATCTCACCGGCAGCAGGTACTCAGGGCATTTCTTACATATCTATCGAATGCTGCCATATTGATGACAGTGGCAAATTCAGTAAAGCCACCTATGAGACTTTAGTGCGCCTGACGGAGTGGCTATTGGACTCTTTT
>JAFYLG010000116.1 GCA_017537225.1 Lachnospiraceae bacterium | reverse complement strand
TACTTCATCAAGACTCCTCCAATTCTCTCTTTTGGTCTTGCTTCCTGCATTTTACCGTATCTTGACAGGGTAATACAAGGGCTTTTGTCATATTTGCAGGGAAAATGCCGGGGAAGGGGGACAGAGTGTGGAACGAGGTACGCAAGTTTCGGCATCTGTTGGCCGCAGGGTCTTCAGCCGCCCATGGCTCTGTCCCCTCCCAGCGTGAGAATGGATCTCACATGAAGTAAGATGCAGGAGGTAGGCGGCAGGTTTTATTTTTTCAAAAAATTTTAGAAAAAATAAAACGCCGGTTCCACATGAGGAGGGTGGAACCGGCTGTCGAGGTTTAGTTGAGTTTCAGGAAGGTGCGGTAGGAGAGAAGGACGGACTGCTCCACGGTGCAGGATGCCACCTTTACCGACCAGGGCAGTGTGGTGGAGGTGTTCACCGACCTGTCTCTCTGGATGGCCATTTGGAAGACCATCGAAACAATCAACGCCAACGCCGTGGCGTAAAAGAAACGCTTTGTGTTTCATGTATCATTCAGATATACTGTGAAATCCTTTTGGTTCATCGCTCATTCATCAATCGCTATTGACGGATGAATGAGCGATGAACTGTTAGAATAGGGAAGAGGTGATGTCCTGTGTGGAATAAAAAACCACCCTTCAAGACTTAATGATGTCTCCGCATTTTTCATAGATGTTGTTATTCCGAGCTTTTGTCTATCGTTATAAAAAATACGACAAAAAGTATTTATTGTAAAATTTTGTCGAAGTATAATTTACGAAGAACATAAGCACGGAGGAATCGTAATGAAAGATACCCTTGCCGCTATTACCGCCCATCGGGAGGCCCGCGGCTGGACCGAGTATCATCTCGCAGAAATGGCTGGTTTGCCCCAGTCTACAATCTCTTCCTGGTATCGAAAAAGTGCGATGCCCTCTATGACCTCTTTGAAAAAGGTCTGTACGGCCTTCGGGATCACCCTCTCCCAGCTGTTTGCCGAGGGAAAAGATCCCGTTACCTTAACAGATTCTCAGCAGGCCCTGCTGGAACGATGGTCCAGACTAAAACCCGAACAGCAGGATGCAATCATCAAACTAATTGACAGCATGTAATGTAAAACGACAGGAGCCCCTTCCTGTCGTTTTCTTTCTATCAACAGAACGGAAAGGTGGAAGAGTATGACCGACCGTGAAGAAAGCCTCTGGTTTCAGGAACTGTACCTTCGCTTTGCAAAATCTCTGGTTCACCTCTCCTGCCGTGCAGGCATCGAACTGGAAATATCCAAAGAAATCATGCAGCATGCCTTTTGTCTCCTGCTGGTCAAATATGACAGCTTGAAGGACTGGCACACCAATCTCCCGGGCTGGCTAATCAAAACCAACAGCAACCTGATCAAGAAAGAACTCAATTCCCCGAGACGAAAACATGAGATCCCCTTGGCGGATTGGCTGGAGGTCCCGGTGGAAGACCAATATCACTTCCCGCTGAGGGACCTTCTTCCTGCCGGACTGTCTGAGCGGCACAAGGAGATTTTGGTGCTTTGTTATGAGGAACAGCTCTCCTATCGGGAGATAGCCGCCCGGATGAACATTTCGGAGGGCTATGTGGGCGTGATGCTGGGACGAGCCCGTCAGGAACTGAAAAAGCTCTATGAAAGCGAAAACAAGCGTCTCGAAAGGGGCGTAAATATTTTTTCGTAAAAATAAAAATTTTTGTTAGAAATCGGATTCTCACGGGAATAGATAGGTAGGGAGGTAAGAAAGATGTCTGAGAATGGTCGCTCTCGCCGAAATGGCGGATTCGACGAGGACTCCGCTCAAATCCAAGAGCATCAAAAGAAACAGGATGAGGAAGCTCAGCTGGAAAAGATCTGGAAGGAGTTGGAGAACTCCGAAGAGGGCATAGAGATCGACCCGGAGAAGTTCCTGCGGGACATGGCGATTCTGGACGATCTGATCCCTCTGCCCGACTTTGATCTGAGTGCATCCTGGCAGGAATTCAAGGAGACACATCATAACCTCCTTGAGGGCCTGGATTCTGCCGATCAACAATCATCTGCTTTTGCTTCTGAAGAAGAAAGACCCAAGAGAAAACGATCCATGAAACCTGTTCGAGTAGCTCTCGTTGTGGTGATGATCCTGGCCATGCTGCTGATGGCCTCCTGCGGCATTATTGAGTATATCATCAAGGCCATTGCCAATTGGTCGGATGATGTGTTCCGTTATGAGGTAACACAGGAGTTGAATGTGGAGGTGCCTGATCCGGAGAACACAGAGGTCGGCGCTTACGTCTCTCTGGAGGATGCATTAGAGGCCTATGGCGTGACAACAGAATATGTGGGAATACAATATCCTGAGGGATTTACGTACAAAAAAGTGCAGGTGTGGGAATATTCTGATTCTGTTAAATTAATGGCGACATATGCGCACAATGAAGAGGAAATTATTTTTACCATATGGCACTACAAGGATTCGACATCGTTGGAACTCCAAACGGCAGAGAAGATGCCGCCAGATGCAGAGTGTTATGTTTCTAAAGGAATATCACATTACATTATGGATAATACAGCAATGGTAACGGCTACATGGATTGTAGATACTGAGATGTACCTTTTAGCAGGAGGTGTTTCTTCGGTTGAAATGAAGCGGATGATTGATTCTATTTACGAAGGATAACTGATATATGAAAAACAAAACCATTCGACTCTTTGGTCTTCTATGTTCTTTGATATTATTAGCAAGTGCATCTGTATCTGCTTATGCAGCGCTCCCTTCTGAGGAAAAAGTTTCACCTCATGCCAGTGCGTATTTAACCGCATATACTGCTTGGGCGGTTCGGTCCTCTAGTGATCAGGTTTATGTGTATTATGATGTGACTGGCGCTGGTACTGTTGGCTGTTTAGGTGCCAAACTCATTGTCATCGAGATGAAGGATGGGAGTAAGTGGACTCCTGTCAAAACCTACACCGGTACTACTTCTAACGGCATGCTGTTTTTAAACAACAACGGTCACGGAGGTAATATCGTCTACCAAGGCACCTCCGGTACCCAGTACCGTGCTATAGTCACCATTTTTGGTGGATCCAGCACCACCAATGGCGACTCCCGCATTGTTACCACCAATACGGTGTAAGAAACCTAAATTGCATATTGTACATTTTACAGGTATATCCCGGGTTCTGCCCGGGATATACTCTTTTCTTCCGAAATTGGCTGCGTTCAAAATTTTTGTTAGATTTTTCCTTTCTGGCGGCATATATCATCGGGGACAAATACAAGAAACCAGTCCCCGGAATTTCAACGGGCAGCTGCCTGCTACGCGAAATTTTGAGTGTCCGGCATCGAAGGGAGGGGTTCACCAGGCATGTGTTCTTATAACGGCACGATTTACCGGGATGACGGTACGCTGTCCGCAGGAAATTCCTGTATAATTATGTCGACAAGGAGAGATGATTATGGGAATTCGAGAGAACATTGCCAATCACCTGATGAAATACAAAACCGAGCGGGGACTGTCTGTAAGAGAACTGGCGGAAGAACTAAACGTTGGCCTGGGAACCATCCAGAATTGCTTGAAAGGGCGAGGGAATCTTCGTTTGGACACCCTGTTTCATCTGGCCGACCAAATGGGAATTCCCACGGAAGAGCTCTTCCTGCCCCCTGATCACCTGCGGAATCGGCAGAAGGATGCCAAAGAGCATCTGCTTGAGCTGAAACAGCTCATGGAGGGCGTGGAATGAAAAAACAGGATAAGTTTGAGCTCAGCTTCCGTCGGCCTATGGCAGTTACGGAAGTTGTTCTCTTTCCTCGGGATATATATCCCTATCCACGCTGTCCCCGGTGCCGCCGAACCATAGACCGGGAGTATATGGGCTTTTGTGACCGATGTGGCCAGAAACTGGATTGGACTTCCTTTGATGAATCTGTAACCGTTCTGCCCAAATGATTCTGCTTTCCTTATAAAGCATCAGGAGCATACCCCGATTTGATATGATCCCCCCAAAGAAGACCAAGGAAATATCTAAGGTCTACTTTCGGGGGATTTTTGTATAAACACAATGTTGATGAGAAAATGGTCAGGACCACCCGCATAGCGGGTGGTCCTGCTTTTCGTCTAAAATCTATATCGTAGACGGCAGTGCCTCATCCAGGCAACCGTATCCAGAAGAGAACTGACGAAGGTCAGCAGGGTTACGCAAAGGGTGGGCATCACCAGAGCCGGGGTATAGGTAAAGATCTGGGCAATATGCTCTGGAGAGGAGACCCGGTCTATGCTGTTTTTACGAATAAGAGTATGCTTCATGATTGGTTCCATCTGCCTTTCTTATGGATAAGCACTGCGGAAGAGGGCGGCTTCTTCCCTGACAAAACCGCTACTATCCTCATCCTGATATCAGACAAAAGGATGCAAAAACATAGGGCCATTTTATTATGATGAGCAAAAGTCACGAAGGTCATAAAATATTTACAAATCAGGAACGCTTCAGGAACGCAAAGGAATCTTTGCAGGAACGACAGGCTGGTATGATGGATGATAACAGGAGGAAGAAACCTGTTTGAAAACAACATTTGGAGGCATTTCATTATGTACTTTAACGCTATCGCTAAAATCGTTGCAGAACGCACTGGCTGTGACATCTCTGTTGTAAAGTCAGAAAGCAAGTTTGCTGAGCTGGGTATCGACTCTCTGGATACGGTGGAGCTTCTCATGGGCCTCGAAGACGAGATTGGCATTGAGATCGAACTGGATCAGAAGGTAGAAACCATCGATGACCTGAACAAGTTCATTCAGAGCAAGCAGGGTTGACCCTTATGATCAAGTCAGAAATTTGTGATCTTCTGGGTATCGAATATCCGGTCTTTCAAGGTGGTATGGCTTGGATCGCTGACGGTAAACTGGCCGCTGCCGTTTCCAACGGCGGCGGTCTTGGTATTATTGCCGCCGGAAATGCACCTGGCCAATCTGTGCGGGAACAGATTCGGATTGCAAGAAGGATCACCGATAAACCGATTGGCGTGAATATCATGCTGCTGAGTCCCTTTGCAGATGAGGTTGCTCAGGTTGTCCTGGAGGAAAAGGTCCAGGTCGTCACCACTGGCGCAGGAAATCCGGCCCGATATATCAAAGATTGGCTTGCCGCTGGGATTAAAGTCATCCCGGTTGTGGCATCTGTCGCTATGGCAAAGCTGATGACTCGCCTTGGTGCTTCTGCTCTCATTGCCGAAGGCGGTGAGAGCGGCGGCCATGTGGGAGAACTGACGACTATGGTTTTAGTTCCCCAGATATGTGATGCAACAAATTTGCCCGTCATTGCCGCAGGCGGCATTGCAGATGGCAGAGGGGTTGCCGCAGCCTATATGCTGGGGGCGCAAGGTGTACAAATGGGAACTCGTTTCCTTAGCGCCGTAGAGTGCAGCATTCATCCTGTATACAAGGAAAAGATCATAAAGGCAACGGATCTCTGCACCATGGTCACGGGGAAACGTTTGGGACATCCTGTTCGCAGCCTCAGAACCCAGTTTGCAAGAGGATATGCCAAAGCGGAATACGGCGGCAT
>JAFYLG010000115.1 GCA_017537225.1 Lachnospiraceae bacterium | reverse complement strand
CTGCTTCCACCTACTCTGCGCCCGGGCGAGGGACTGCGGTAGGCGTGGTTCCTTTTTAGTTCGAGAATAAGAGCTGATTGTTTGGCAGAAAGGGAAACGTTCGATATCCGCCGTGGATGCAGAAAAGCGGGAAAGTATGTTGTTTTTGTTATGATTTTTATAGAAAACAGCTGTAAGAGTGGATCTATCCGGAGCAGGGCCTTTGCGCCCGTCGGCCCTTAGCGAGCAGGTCTGCGTAGCGGGCCTGCGAGCTTAGTGCCGTTACGCGCGCAACGGAGCGAGAGCGTCCCTGTGAGGATAGATCCACTCTTACAGCGTCATTTCTTTACAATGCAACAAAAACGTAATACTTTCCCGCTTTTCAAATTTGCAAAAAGAGGTTATACTTGACCCAAGGTATTATATAGTATAAGAGGCATACCCCACCAGTGTACGTATTCACAGTCATCATCGGTGGAAAGAGGCGTGATATGAGCCTGTGTATGCCGCGAAAGGAGTTTCCATGCAATATTGCCCCGAAAAAGAACAGGCCATCCGTGGGTTGGCGGCGTATGAGGTGCTGGAGAGCACCTGGATCGAGGAACTGAATTCTCAGGCGCTGATCTGCCGCCATGTGAAGACCGGTGCCCGTCTGTTCTTGTTGTCAAACGACGATAATAATAAAGTATTTACCATTGGTTTTAGAACACCTCCCACCAATGACACCGGTCTGCCCCATATTCTGGAGCACAGTGTTCTGTGTGGTTCTAAGAAGTTTCCTGCCAAGGATCCTTTTGTAGAGCTGGTCAAGGGTTCTTTGAATACCTTCCTCAATGCTATGACCTATCCGGATAAGACCGTTTATCCTGTGGCCAGCTGCAATGATAAGGACTTCCAGAACCTGATGGATGTATACATGGATGCGGTGCTGCACCCTAATATTTATTCCAACGAAAAGATCTTTCTGCAGGAAGGCTGGCATTATGAGGCCGAGGATGTGGAGAGTCCCATTAAGGTCAATGGTGTTGTTTATAATGAGATGATCGGCGCCTATTCTCAGCCTGAGTCTGTGTTGGAGGCAGAGATCTCTCGCCAGTTGTTCCCGGATAACTGCTACAGCAGAGATTCCGGTGGTGACCCCGCCGCTATTCCCAGCTTAAGCTATGAGGAATTCTTAGCATTCCACAGTCGTTATTATCATCCTTCCAACAGTTACATCTATCTGTATGGTGATATGGATATGGCTGAGAAACTGGCCTGGTTGGATGAGGCTTACCTGTCTTCCTATGACAAGATCGATATCGATTCTCACATCGATTTCCAGCCTTTGTTTACCGCACCTGTGGAGAGTGTGCTGCCTTACCCTCTGACCGAGGATGAGGATGAAACACAGCAGACCTATCTGTCCTGGTCTACATTGGCCGGCGATGAACTGGATCCCAAGCAGTATGTAGGTTTCCAGATCCTGGAGTATGCCGTACTGTCAGCTCCCGGTGCGCCCTTGAAGCAGGCACTGCTGGACGCAGGCATTGGTAAAGATGTCTATGGCGGTTACAACAATGGTATCCTGCAGCCCTACTTTAGTGTAGTGGCTAAGAATGCTGATTCGGAGCAGAAGGAAGAGTTCCTGCAGATCGTCGACAGTGAGCTGCGTCGTCTGGCTGCCGAGGGGCTGGATCAAAAGTCTCTGCTGGCCGGTTTGAATTATTATGAGTTTAAATATCGCGAGGCAGATTTTGGTTCTGCCCCTAAGGGATTGATCTATGGTCTGCAGTGTTTTGACAGCTGGCTGTATGATGAGTCGGCGCCGCTGATGCACCTGGCATACGCCGATACCTTTGCCTGGCTGAAGGAACAGATGGAGAATGGCTATTTTGAGAGCCTGATCACAGACTATCTGCTGGATAATCCTCACACTGCTGTGGTTATCGCTGTGCCCGAAAAGGGACTGAACGAGGCCAAGGAAGCTGCCCTGGAGGAAAAGATGGAGGCGTATAAAGCCTCTCTGACGGCCGAGCAGGTGGAGGAAGTGGTAGCTCAGACCAAAGCATTGAAGGACTACCAGGATGAGCCTACCGATCCGGAGATCCTGAAACTGATCCCCATGTTGTCCCGTGAGGATATCGGTCGTGAGGCTATGCCGTTAACCTGGGAAGAATCTCAGCAGAATGGTATCACCGTAGTGCATCATGATTTCTTTACTGCCGGTATTGGTTATCTGCGTCTGCTCTTTGATGTAAAGTCTGTGGCCGATGAGGATCTGCCTTATCTGGGTCTTTTGCGCAGCGCTCTGGGTGTGATGAGCACCGAGGACTACGATTATCGTCAGCTGTTCAATGAGATCCATATTCATACCGGCGGCATCAACAGCGGTATCAATACCTACGCCTATGCCGAGGATCCCAAGAAGTATCGCGCTACCTTTGAATTCAGTGCCAAGACTTTCTATGATAAATTGGACTTTACCTTTGATATGATCACTCAGATGGCGACGAAGACCATCTACAACGATCCCAAGCGTCTGAAGGAGATCATCGCCGAGAACAAGTCCCGTGCCCAGATGCGTCTGGTAGGAGCGGGTCATTCCGCAGCCGTATTGCGTTCCGCGGCATATATGTCTGAGACAGGTGCCCTTGGTGAATTGACCGGCGGTATTGCCTACTACAAGTTCATTGAGGATCTGGATGCCCATTTCGAAGAGAAGAAGGAGATGATCGCTGCCAAGCTGCAGCAGGTGGCTTCTCAGATCTTCTGTCCGGATCGTATGATCGTCAGCTACACTGCCGATGAAGAGGGCTTTGACGGTCTGGCGGCACCTCTGGCAAAGTTTGCGAAAGATCTGTACCAGGGCGGTCAGCCTGCTGTGGAGAGAAATATTATCTTTGGTAAGAAGAACGAAGGTTTCATGTCTTCTTCCGGCGTACAGTATGTGGCTCAGAGCGGTAACTACCGGGATGCCGGTTTTGAGTATACTGGTGCCCTGCGCATTTTGAAGTCCATTCTGTCCTATGATTATCTGTGGCTGAATCTTCGTGTCAAGGGTGGTGCCTACGGCTGTATGAGCGGTTTTGGCAAGTCCGGCGAGAGCTATTTCTGCTCTTATCGTGATCCTCACTTAAAGAGTACTCTACAGGTATATCAGGGGATCCCCGCTTATCTGCGTGGCTTTGAGGCCGACGAGCGTGAGATGACCAAGTATATCATTGGTACCATCAGTGATATGGATACGCCTCTGAATCCTTCTGCCAAGGGCATCCGTTCCCTCAGCGCTTATATGAGCCATGTAACCGATGCGATGATCCAGAAAGAGCGAGACCAGGTAGTGGACGCTCAGCCGGAAGACATCCGCGCTCTGGCTGCGCTGGTAGAGGCAGTTTTGGCTGCGGAGAGTATCTGTGTCGTAGGCAATGCACAGAAGTGCAAGGACGATGCAGAAGTGTTGAAGGAACTGTGCAACCTGTTTGAGTAAGCGCATACGGTTTTTGTGGGACAGTTGCAACCATTCCACAGAAATGACGAGATATATTACAAAGGATGCAAATGGTAAAAATACAGACGAAGGGAGGAGACCATATGCAGAACCGAAACAATGATACCGTAAATAACCGTAAAGAAATTTCTAAGAATACACGAAAGACTCGTGGAAAAATTCTGGTGACCTGGAGCCTGGTGCTGGCCATGATGGCATGTCTGATGACCGGCTGCGGAGCCAAAGCTGCTGCTGACAGCGCCTATAATGGGATGCAGACCAGTCCTCAGGAAAGGTACGAAGGCAAGTACGACTATAGTGTCGAGATGGAAGGAGATATGGCCTTAGGTGATATGGTGGAAAAACCTATGGTAGACAATACTTCCTCCAGCACCACCCAGAGCCCTGAAGGAAATCTGCAGGCAGTCTCTTCACGAAAACTGATCACTACGGTCAATATGGAGACGGAGACCGAGCACTATGATGATTTGATGACATGGCTCAATGCCCGCATCGCTGAGTATGGCGGATATGTGGAGTTTTCTGAGAATCATGGAAACCAAAAGAGTCGTCGCAGTGCCAATCTCACCATCCGTATTCCTGCCACAAACCTGGAGACGTTTCTGACCGGACTGTCCCAGGAGAGCAACGTGACCTATCAGTCCCGCTCAGTCAAGGATATTACCCTGAACTATGTGGATGTACAGAGTCACAAGGAGGCCCTGCTGGTAGAACAGCAGAGATTGATGGAACTTCTGAAGAAGGCCGATGACCTCAAAGACCTGCTGGCCATCGAAGAACGTCTGACCCATGTGCGTTACGAACTGGAATCTTATGAATCCCAGCTGCGCACCTATGACAATCAGATCGACTACAGTACCATTCATCTGTCGGTTCGTGAGGTAAAGGTACTGACAGCTCCTGAGCCGGAAGGATTCTGGGAGAGAGTAACTTCCGGATTTAAGGATAATCTGGAGGATGTGACCGATGATCTGGTAGAGTTTGCTATTGATTTTCTGAGCAGTATTCCTACTCTGATCGTATGGGCTGTGATCCTGGTGATTGGGTTCTTCATTCTGCGTGGATTAAACCGGATCCGACTGAACCGTGCGGCACAGAAGATGACGGACGGTGTCGTGACGAAAGAAAAGAAACTAAAGACCAAAAAGCGCTGGGGCAAGGGCAAAAAGAGCCTGGAACAGGAGATCAACAGTTACAATGAAAGTGGCTCCTATTCTCAGCCGGAAAAGAAAGACGGAGAATAAATATATTATGGCAAAATTTCATTCGGGCTTTGCAGCCCTGATCGGACGTCCCAATGTGGGCAAGTCCACTTTGATGAATCACCTGATCGGCCAGAAGATCGCCATCACCAGTGATAAGCCCCAGACCACCCGCAATCGTATCCAGACTGTGTATACGGATGAGGATGCCCAGGTGATTTTCCTGGACACCCCCGGTATCCACAAGGCTAAGAATAAGCTGGGCAACTACATGGTCAGCGTGGCAGAAAATACTTTGAAAGAGGTGGATGTGATCCTGTGGCTGGTAGAACCTACCACCTACATCGGTGCCGGCGAGCAGCACATCATCGAGAAACTGAAGATGGTAAAGACACCTGTGGTGCTGGTCATCAATAAGGTGGATACCATCAAAAAAGAAGAGATCCTGAAGTTTATCGACACCTATCGCAAGGAGCTGAATTTTAGTGATATCGTACCGGTATCCGCGCTGAAAGGCAGCAATACAGACGAGTTGATGCGTGTCATCAAAAAGTATTTGCCGGAAGGCCCCATGTACTATGACGAGGATACGGTGACCGACCAGCCCATGCGTCAGATCGCCGCAGAACTGATCCGCGAAAAGGCACTGAAGTGCCTGGATGATGAGATCCCTCACGGTATTGCCGTACTGATCGATACCATGAAGGAGCGTCCTAACGGTCTTTATGATATTGAGGCTAGCATTGTCTGTGAGAGAGATTCTCACAAGGGTATCATTATCGGTAAACAGGGCAGTATGCTGAAGAAGATCGGCAGTGCAGCCCGTTATGAGATCGAAGCGTTGATGGGAACCAAAGTGAATCTGCAGCTGTGGGTCAAGGTCCGTAAGGAATGGCGTGACAGTGATCTGTATTTGAAGAACTACGGATATCGGGATGAATTATGAGTGATATAATTACGCTTACGGGCATGGTCTTATCGGCCATGCCCATTGGCGAATTTGACAAGAGGGTGGTCCTGCTGACCAGAGAGCGGGGACAAATCGCCGCTTTTGCCAAGGGAGCCAGACGACCCAACAGTCATCTGCTGGGAGCCAGCCGGCCCATGGCCTTCGGCACCTTTTCTCTATACGAAGGGAGAAGCAGTTATAATATCAAAAGTGCGGAGATCACGGCTTATTTTGATGAGTTGACCAAAGATCTGGAGGATATTAGTTACAGCTCGTATTTTCTGGAAATAGCAGCAGCCTATACGGTAGAGGGGATGGAAGGTACCCCTATGATGAAATTGTTGTACCAGTCCCTGCGTGCGTTGATGAGACCCAGTATTCCCAAACTATTGGTGCGTTATGTCTATGAACTGCGTACCATGGTGATCAATGGCGTGTATAGCCTGGAACCGCCTGTGGAGGTCAGTGAGTCAACTGCTTATACTATCTATCATGTAGGTACAGCGCCCATAGAAAAATTGTACACCTTTACCGTTTCTCCTCAGGTTCTGGAGGAACTGGGCCGTTGCCTGGCCATCTATCGCCAAAGATATCTGGAGGGGCAATTTACCTCTCTTGACATTCTGAGGAGCTTGGGGTACAATGAGTAATTGTATAGCCATGCACTAGACGCATCGTTCGAAGGAGCTGCGAAGCGGCGGAGTCGGATGTGCATAACGTATACGCTTAGGATTTTCCAATTTGATTTGAAATAATGGAGGAAATCGCGATGAAATATAGAAAGACGGTTGTAATGGCACTGGTACTGTGCCTGGCAATGTCTATGCTGGCAGCCTGCAGCAGCGGCAGAGAGTTCTCCCCTAAGGGGAATGGTATGTACGTAGCTAAGGATGGTCAGTTCAGCACCGCTTTTGAAGAGGTTGTGGATAAGGCTTATTTTACTGAGGCAGATATGCTGAAGTTCGTGGTGGATGAAGTTGTCGCTTACAACAAGTCCAAGGGAGCGTCTGCAGTAGCTTATCAGACTGAGGCTGCTGAGAAGGAGATCCTGCCGGTATCCATCACCAGCTTTACTTATGGTGATAAGGCTCAGCTGATTTTGGCTTATGCTTCTGCCAAGGATTATCTGGCATTCAATGCCAAGGACGAGGCCGCTGCTGACGAGCTGATGTTTGCATTGGCTAAGAACACCACCGGTATGCCTGACATGACTTTTGTGTCTGTAGAAGACGGTTCCAAGATCGCTGCCGGTTCTCTGGTAGGCGATAAGAAGATGAAGATCGTGATGGTCGTAGGTGAGCAGAACGTTCAGGTTCAGGGTAAGTTGGTATATGTATCCGAGAACGTGACCGTGACCGGTGAGGACACTGCTATCACTGCTAAGAACGGTTATTCTTATCTGGTATTCAAATAAGAATCAATGGCGATCCCATTTTCAGATGGGGCCACAAAATAAGAACTTTATAAAAAAGCTTATGGAGGTGTGGGACGTTTCTGCAATGGCAGACGGTCCATGCCCAAAGCTTTTTTAAAGATAAGAGAAATGAGGAGTTGTATTATGGAAAAGACAATGGAGAAAATCGTAGCTCTTGCCAAGTCCAGAGGTTTTGTATACCCTGGTTCTGAGATCTACGGTGGTCTGGCCAATACCTGGGATTATGGTAATCTGGGTGTAGAGCTGAAGAATAACGTAAAGAAGGCCTGGTGGCAGAAGTTTGTACAGGAGAGCCCCTACAACGTAGGTGTAGACTGTGCGATTCTGATGAACCCTCAGACTTGGGTGGCTTCCGGTCATCTGGGTGGTTTCTCCGATCCTCTGATGGATTGTAAGGAGTGCCACGAGCGTTTCCGTGCTGACAAGATCATCGAGGATTACGCTGCTGAGAAGGGTCTGACCCTGTCCTCTTCTGTAGATGGTTGGTCTCAGGAAGAGATGAAGCAGTTCATCGAGGACAATAATGTTCCCTGCCCTACCTGTGGTAAGCACAATTTCACCGATATTCGTCAGTTTAACCTGATGTTCAAGACTTTCCAGGGTGTTACCGAGGATGCTAAGAACACTGTTTACCTGCGTCCCGAGACCGCTCAGGGTATTTTTGTAAACTTCAACAACGTACAGCGTACCACCCGTAAGAAGATTCCCTTCGGTGTTGCTCAGGTAGGTAAGTCCTTCCGTAACGAGATCACCCCCGGTAACTTCACCTTCCGTACCCGTGAGTTTGAGCAGATGGAGCTGGAGTTCTTCTGTGCTCCCGGCACCGATCTGGATTGGTTCCAGTATTGGAGAGGCTTCTGCCGTGACTGGCTGCTGGCTCTGGGCATGAAGGAAGAGGAGATGCGTCTGCGTGATCACGATCCCGAGGAGCTGTCTTTCTACTCCAAGGGTACCACCGATATCGAGTTCCTGTTCCCCTTCGGTTGGGGCGAGCTGTGGGGTATCGCTGACCGTACTGACTACGACCTGACCCAGCATCAGAACGTATCCGGCCAGGATATGAGCTACTTTGATGACGAGCAGGGCCAGAAGTATGTTCCTTACGTAGTAGAGCCTTCTCTGGGTGCTGACCGTGTAACTCTGGCATTCCTGTGTGCTGCTTACGATGAGGAGACTCTGGAGGGTGGCGATGTACGTACCGTACTGCATTTCCATCCTGCTCTGGCACCTGTAAAGGTAGGTGTTCTGCCTCTGTCCAAGAAGCTGAACGATGGCGCTCTGAAGATATACAGCGAGCTGTCCAAGTACTTCAACTGTGAGTTTGATGATCGTGGCAACATTGGTAAGAGATATCGCCGTCAGGACGAGATCGGTACTCCTTTCTGCGTAACCTACGACTTTGAGTCTGAGACCGACGGTGCTGTTACCGTTCGTGATCGTGACACCATGGAG
>JAFYLG010000114.1 GCA_017537225.1 Lachnospiraceae bacterium | reverse complement strand
ATCGGTGCCATTGGACACACCTTCGTAGTGGATCACCACAGACTTAGGCTGGTATACCACACGGTAGCCAGCGTCGCGAACAGCAAAGGCTAAATCTGCATCCTCGCAGTATGCGGGAGCAAATCTCTCATCAAAACCGCCTAACTGATTCCACAGATCCAGAGACAACAAAATGGAAGCACCGGAGATGTAGTCCACATCTTTTACATAATTGTAAGCCGCCTTACCAGGATCATCCAGGCGACCATAGTTCCAGCCGGTACCGTTAGACCACAGGATGCCACCAGCTTCCTGGAGACGTCCATCAGGATATACAAACTTGGAACCTACCATACCGATGGTAGGGTCGGATTCGATCAGTTCTACCAGACTGGACAACCACTGGGGCTGTACTCTGGTGTCATTATTTAAGAACAGGATGTACTTGCCTTTGGCCTGCTTGGCAGCCAGATTGCAGTTCTTTAAGAAGCCCATATTCTGAGGTGTCCGGCTGATGCGGATGCCTCTTGCAGTCTGGGCCAGCTTGGTGGTATCATCGGTAGATTGATCATCTGCCACGATGACTTCATAAGTCACATCCTTAGTATTTTCTAAAATAGATTCCAGGCAGTGATAGGTATACTCTACCTGGTTGTAGGCAGGGATGATGATGGAAACTGTAGGATTCTGTACAGCCTCAAAGTTCAACACCCTCTTACCTTTTAATGTGCCGCTGCCAGGCTTAGCATTGCTCTGCGCAGCTGCATTGCCAGCCTGCACACCAGTGTCTGCCTTGGCAGGCAACAGCTTCTTGCCCGTCTTGTACACAGACTTTGCGGCCTTGTACAAAGGCTTTGCGCCAAATTTCTTAGCAATATTTTTGATCTTGCTGTATTTGTTGATCACTTCCTGCTGACCGGCGATCAGACCATTCAGGTTCTGGATATGATTCTCCTTCAGCTGTACGGCAGTATGCAGGGACTGGATCTGAACATTGTAATCATAGATGGTCTTGTCAAAATCCATGGCCTTTTTGGCATAACGATTCATATAGGTGTAGCAATTGTTCTCACCGTGAACATACTCCTGGAAGGCCTTCTCCATCTTGGAGAACTGAATTGCCATAGGACGGCTGATGCCCATGCGCTCCATGAGGCCGGTAGCATCCATCTTGCCCTCAAACAAAGCCTCATGATGACGATAGAAATACAGCAGTATGCGATAGCGTACAAAATCCACAGGAATGGGGAAGTCAAATACCCACTCATAGTCCAGACAGATCCACCGATCACCCTTTACCATGATATTCTCAAACAGCATATCGATGTTGGAAACCACCAATGCCTGTCCTTCTGCCCGCTTGGCAGGGCCAAAGACTGCAGTAAACTCATCCGTCTTAGCAAATTCAACCAGACCATCTGCCTTTACAGCCAGCAGTCGATCCAAAGCCTGGCGCAGCACCGTCAGAGTATCCTCGCCCTGAGCAATGCGCTGTACCAGAATCTCATCTAAAGTCGGAGCCTCTACATAATCGTAGCGCATCACATCTCCCTCAAAAGAGGGCTTCAGCAGAGATACATTCTCATAGAACTGCTCCATACGGGCATAGCTGTCCGCAAAGCGGCGGATGTGAGGCACGCCGTCTTTACGCACAGCGCTCTTCTCCACAAAACGTACGCCGTCTTCCACACAGATCTGTGTCTTAATCTGGAACTGTTCTCTGCGCATTTTATTATATTTTACATATTGAACCTGTTTCATAGGGCCTCCATGTACTAATTCTTATTATCTAATGTACTGATGATCAAAAACGAATTGGCAAAGTAAGGGAACTGACCATCCTCGACCAAAGACTCATAGGCCGCTGCCTCGTCAAACATCACATAGCGGTCTCTGTCATAGCTGGTAGTGATATCACTCAACATACCCTTTTTCGGTAAAAAGTCATCGGAATACACTGCGGTAGGCAGCTTGTAATCGGGCATAGGATAGTAAAACTCGTTGGTGCCAAAGCCAGCACCTACCAGCAACTTGGTAATCTCCGGTTTAGAGAACGTCTTCACACCTCTTACACCGGCATAATTCTGGATACCGTCAAAGAAACCAGCGGTGTGATCCTCTGCGGCGCCGGACCAATATTTCAAACCAAACTTATTCTCAATGGCAATGATCAGCTTGCCACCGGGCTTTAAGAAACGCTTTACTCGTTCCAGCATAGTGGTATAAGGCTCACCCTGACTGATATAGTAACCGGAGTACTCAAACACACCGATCAGAGTCACATAGTCAAACTTCTCTTCCAGCTGCAGATCCTCAAAGTTTCCTACGTAGATCTCCAGATTCCCCTTGTGACCGTTGCGAGTGGCATTGATGGTAGAACGACGCTTGGACAGATCGTTGCAAACCACGCGCTTTACCTTGTCACACAGCAGTCCGGTGATGGCGCCACAGCCGGCACCGATCTCCAACAGATTGGCCTCTGGATCAAAGTCATACCACTCCAGCACGTTGTGGCGTACATCGGACAGATGGTACAGGATCGGCCAGTCATTATCCTCCATCAGGATCTCCTGAAAAGGACGGCCACTCTGACACAACTCCAGAATGCGATCCTCCACATCTCCGTCGCTGTACAGATCTTCCCCTTTATAAAATTTCAGATTTAAAACCTGATCTACTACGCTCATATCAACCTCTCTCCACAGTAACCTGTGAATTCATATCAAAATATCCTACAGTATTCTTGTCCGAGATGACGGTCAGATTCGCCACATCGTACAGACGGTCAAATACCACAAACTCTCCATTGACAAAACCTGTGCATCCCAGGGATAGCAAATAATCCTTGCCCTGCAGATCCATCTTCTGCTCGAAAGTAGCCACTACTACATCGCCAGCCTCTGCCACGCCGGTGTCACAGCCTTCGATCATGGTGTTGGTACCGGTGATCTCGGTACCCTTGGAATCCTTGATGGTAAAAGCAAAAATGGGATCCTTTACCTGCTCATTGAAACGAACTTTGATCTTCAATGTCCAGGATCTACCCTTTAACAACAGATTGGACAATTCATTCTTGTGGTCAAAAATTCCCACGTCGATGATATCTGCTGCTCCGTTGCCATACTTTAACTGTTGGGCATTGGTGCTCAGCTTGTCCATCCAAACTTCACCGGCAATATTGCTGTTTACAGAACTCGTCAAAGTCTCCTTAGAAGAAGTCTTGGTGTTTTTATTTTCAGCGCTATTTTCTACCCCTGCGTTGGCAGTACCCTCAGCTTCTTTCAACAGCTGATCGGCAAAGTCTGTCTTCTGTCCGATACCTTCCAGATCTTCTTCGCTGAACTGACCGGCCAGGATCTTTTTATACAGATCCACCATCTTGCCGGGATCGCCTTCGTCTACAAACTTACCTCGGTTCAGAACTACGACCTTGTCACAGTACTTGATAATGGTACCCATGTCATGGGTAACCAGAATAACGGTAGTGCCACTCTCCCGGATCTCATTGATCTTTTTATAGCACTTTGCCTGGAAGAATACATCACCTACTGCCAGGGCTTCATCTACGATCAGGATCTCCGGATCTACATTGATAGCCAGAGCAAATGCTAAACGAACGAACATACCGCTGGAATAGGTCTTACAGGGCTGATAGACAAAATCGCCGATGTCTGCAAACTCTAAAATCTCCGGAAGCTTGGCATCCATCTCCTGACGGCTATAACCCATCATGGTACCGTTCATATAAATATTTTCAATACCGGTATATTCCATGTTGAAACCAGCACCCAACTCCAGCAAAGCAGACACGCGGCCATTCACCGTTACTTCGCCCTGAGTCGGGGTCAGTACACCGGTAATGATCTTTAAGATGGTGGACTTACCGGAACCATTGGTACCGATAATACCCACAAACTGTCCCTCCTCCACATCAAAGGAAATGTTGTTCAGCGCATAAAACTTGCGGTGATACTCCTTGTGTCCGGGGCGCAGGGTCTCCTTCAACCGATCAATAGGTCGTTCATACAATTTATATACCTTAGTTACATTATCTACTTTGATCGCACTCAAAGTCCTGTCCTCCTACAGTACGTCAGCAAAATGAGGGCGCAGCTTACGAAACATACCTGCACCCAACAGCAGTACTCCCAGGGTAAAGGCCCAGAAATACAGGGTGTATGCCACACCACCTGGCTGCTGCCAAAACCACTGCTCATACAGCAGCGCACCGCGCATCCCCTCCGCTACATAAAACATGGGATTGATACGCAGTACCGAAGCCCACTTGCCGGCCATCTCAAAATTCCACATGATGGGAGTCACCCAGATACCAAACTGCAAAATGATGTTGACGATCTGAGCCATATCCTTAAAAAACACCATCACAGAAGAAGTGATATAGGACAGTCCCAGACACAGCAAGCCGATGCCCACCGAATAATAGGGGATCTGGATCCAAAATACAGAAGGGGTCTGTCCCATGATCAGATATACCACCAGAAGGATCAGTGCAAAAATCAAATGAATGAATACAGCACTGAAAATCTTAATGGCAGGCAGTAAATTGATAGGGAATACCACTTTCTTAACCAAGTAGTGATACTCATTCAAACTATGTGTACCGCCGTTCAACGCATCCTGGAAGAAAAACCAGGGTACAATATCAGCCAGCATCCACAACAGATAGGGATACTGCTCCGTCATCTCCGCCGCAATGTCACCGCGCAGCACACCAAATACGATGTAGTAGATCACTACGGTTACGATGGGCTGCACAAACATCCATAAGATACCAAAGTAGGATCCTACAAATTTTTTCTTAAAATCTGCCTTGGACAATTCCCAGATCAAGGCGCGCTTGCTCCAAATCTGGGACAGGTCCGCAAATACATTTTTCATATAGTCTCCTATAATATACAGCACGAATAGAACGTGTCCGTTTTGTCTCACACATTCTATCCACTGATTATTCTTTTACTCGAAACGGAAAGTTTCAGACAGGCCGCCCCACTTCTGATCCTTCTCAGAAATGATCAGCTCCATACCCTCTTCGATGGGCCACTCTACACCGATCTCAGGATCATTCCATGCCAGGCCACCTTCATCACCGGGATGATAGAAGTCAGTGCACTTGTAGGCAAACTCTGCCTCATCAGACAAAACGATAAAGCCGTGAGCAAAACCCTCAGGAATATAGAACTGCTTCTTATTCTCAGCAGACAGCTCTACGCCATACCACTTACCGTAGGTCTTGGAAGAAGCACGCAGGTCAACCGCCACATCAAATACGGTACCGCGTACGCAGCGAACCAACTTGCCCTGAGGGAACTGCTTCTGATAGTGCAGGCCGCGCAGAACACCTTTCACAGACATGGACTGGTTATCCTGTACAAACACCATGTCCAGACCCTCAGCCTTAAAATCGTTATAGTTGTAAGTCTCTACAAAATATCCTCTCGCATCACGGAATACGGTGGGCTCAATTACACACAGACCTTCAATTTCGCAGCGAGTTACTT